>CAZKIR010000210.1:0-7181 GCA_964552835.1 uncultured Bacteroidales bacterium | reverse complement strand
ATAAGGCCATACGACCTATACAAAAAGGCTAGTATGCCTTATAAATGGCAGCCCAGGTTAAAGAAAATTGCCAATGAACTCGGTCTGGTTTTTTTTAGTTCCCCATTTGATAAAGAGGCCGTAGATTTTCTAGAGAAAATGGAATGCCCAATATATAAAATTGCTTCGTTCGAAATAACTGATATCCCATTAATTCATTATGCGGCAAGCAAGGGAAAACCCATGATTATTTCTACAGGTGTGGCAGATGAAGAGGATATACGGTTAGCTCTGGATATTTGTATAGAAGCAGGCAATCGAGATGTGACTTTTTTGAAGTGTACTTCAGAGTACCCTGCAACTTTAGAACAAGCCAACCTATTGACTATCCCTGACATGAAAGATAGATTTCATGTTAAAGTAGGGGTTTCTGACCACTCAATAGGAAGTACTGTTCCTGTTGTTGCTGTAAGTTTAGGAGCAAGAGTTGTAGAAAAGCACTTTATTCTTGACCGAGATTTAGGTGGACCTGATTCCGAATTTTCGATGGAGCCGCAAGAATTTAAAGATATGGTGAAAGCTGTTCGACGTGCAGAAAAAACTTTAGGTGGAGTTAGTTATATAGTTACAGAAAAAGCAAAATTAAAGCGAAGGTCATTATTTGTTGTTAAAGATATCAAAGCAGGAGAATTACTTACAAAAGATAAAATACTGGCCATTAGACCCGGTTATGGTATGCATCCACAAATGATTAATGAGGTAGTGGGGAAACGGGTGGTTTCAAATATAAAAAAAGGCAATCCGTTGCTTCCTGAAAATATTGAATCGTTTTAGGTTGTTATGACGGACTCTAACAGTGCACAAATAGTCAAAAATTCGTTCTTGTTATATGGACGGACATTCATAATAATGTTCATCCAGTTGTATACTGCACGAATTGTTCTGAATACCCTTGGAGTTGAAGATTATGGTATTTATATGGTCGTTGGCGGCTTGGTTTCTATGTTGACTGTAATGAGTGCAAGTCTGACCGCTGCCTCGCAACGGTTTATTACATTTGAGCTGGGCAAAAAGAAAGGTCAGGAGTTAAACAGAGTCTTTTCTACCACTGTTATTATACATATCGGGCTGGCATTTTTGTTTTTATTAGTTGCTGAAACGCTAGGGGTATGGTTTTTGAATGCGTATTTAAACATTGAACCGGAAAGAATGGCAGCTGCCAACTGGGTTTTTCAGGGAACTATGATGTTTTTTGTTTTAAACATTCTAAGCGTTCCTTATAAGGCATCAATAATAGCTCATGAGCGCATGAAGGCTTTTGCATACATTACTATATTGGAAGCGGTTTTAAAACTCATGGCTGCGTTTGCTATTCAGATATTGGTGTTTGACCAAATGGCTTCTTATGGAATATTAGTGGCGATAAGTGGAGCAATAGTTTGGTTTTTATTTTATTTTTACAGCCGACGAAATTTTGCCGAATGTCATTTTCATTACGATATCAATAAATACCTGCTGAGAAAAATGACCGGATTTGCCGGGTGGAATTTCATAGGAGCTAGCTCTAATGTCATAAGAAAACAAGGTATTAATGTCTTGCTTAACCTGTTTAATGGCGTTTTATTGAATGCTGCTAGAGGGGTTTCAGGGCAGATTGAACACGCATTTATGAATTTTAGCAATAGTTTTATGACTTCCATTCGGCCTCAAATAATTAAGTCGTATGCATCTGGTGATATGGCGTATTTTATGGCTCTTGTCATAAAAGGAGCCCGGATGTCGTTTTACTTGTTGTTTATTCTCGCCCTGCCGATTCTTTTCGAAACTGAAATGGTTCTAAAATTTTGGCTAAAGGTAGTTCCTGATTATGCTATAATATTTGTGAAACTGACATTGATATATGTTTTAATTGAGTCTTTTTCAAAAACACTGATAACAGCAATGTTGGCTACAGGCAGGATAAAAAGATATCAAATTATAGTTGGAGGTTTACAGCTACTGAATTTTCCATTATCGTATATTTTCCTGAGACTTGGATTTGAACCCTATTTTGTATTGATTATTGCGATTTTCCTTTCTGTAGGTATGCTTGCCACTCGGCTGATATTATTAAAAAGCATGATTGATTTAGCTATTACATATTTTATAAAGAAGGTGATTTTTAATGCTATGATGATTACTTTTTTATCTTTAATTATTCCCATTATTATTTATTCGCAGGCAGATCCCGGTTGGCTTAGATTTTTGTTTTTAACTGTTATGAGTTTGACAGCAAGCATTCTAATTATTTATTTCGTAGGATGTTCACAGGAAGAGAGACAAATGGTTAAAGGGTGGGTCATTAGGCTTATCAGTAGTTTAAAATAAATTAAATTTTGTAAGATGATAAAAAAGGTAATTCCGATAAGGACTAAGAAGAAACTAAAAAAATGGCTGTCGTTATGGCATCTTTTTATGGAGTTTTTGTATGATGCAAGACTTTATTTTCGTCATTCCAATTACTATTTTCGGAATAATTCTCGGAAAAAACTTTTGACCGATATTGTCCGCCAATATCATGTGATTGAAAAGGGACTTACAATGCCTGAAATGAGAGCGGGTTTTGGAAAAGACCGTATTTTTAGGTTGATTAATGACTGTAGGTTGTTTGCCAAGAAGTATGGTACAATAGAAAAGCAGTTTGTTCATGCATTAGGTGTTTTGCTTGAATATAAACAGGCTCATGAAAAGAACGACTTGAAAATGGATAGCCAGATAAACAGAGCAATAGGTCAAATCATTGACTTAGGAAAGACTGTAAGGCCGTCGAAACAAAAACAAATAACTAGGGAAGAGTATTTTCGGCCTTCAAAGGATGATTTTATGACCTTTTCTAACAGCCGACACAGTGTCCGTCATTTTTCAGGAAAAGTTGAGATAAAAAAAATGAAAAGAGCAATAGAGTTGGCGCAAAATGCTCCATCAGCATGTAATAGACAACCCTCTACAACTTATATTGTTGATAATAAAGATGCTATTGCTACTATTCTAAGTCTGCAGAAGGGAAATAGAGGATTTGGGCACAGAGCAGATAAACTACTAATAATTACCGCTGACCTCGGCGGTTATATCTCGGTAAGAGAGAGAAATGGGGTTTTCGTGGATGGTGGAATTTATTCGATGAACTTGCTTTATTCCCTTCATTATTATGAAATTGGCGCATGCTCGCTTAATTGGAGTTCAGAAAAGAAAGACGATGTTTTATTACGCAAAATATTGAAGATATCTGAATCGGAACGAATTATTATGATTATAGCCTGCGGAGATGTTCCTGAAAAATTTTCTTTAGCGTCTTCTATGCGCAACAGTATTAAAATACAGATCTTTTAGGAATTTAAATATGGAAAATCATAAAAGAAAAAAAATAGTACATGAAAATAGGAATTTTAACTTATCAACGTGCCGAAAATTATGGGGCTATGCTTCAGGCTTTCGCCTTGAAAAAATATTTGGAAAATCTTGGTTACATTGCAGAGATGATTGATTATTGGCCGGATTATCATGCCAATCATTTCAAGATTTTTTCTCATTATTCTTTTCAACAACGTTCTTTAGTAGGAAAATTTTATTATTTTTTATTGTTGGTGTGGTCATATAAATGGATGAAGAAAAGGCAAGATATTTTTCGTCATTTTATGCAGCGATTTCTAGGACTAAAAAGTAAACCTGAATATACAACCCGAAACACACTGCGTGACGAATACGATATAGTAGTATATGGGAGTGACCAGATTTGGAGGAAACAGCCTTTTAGTGAGTTTCAAAAATTTGATGAATTGTATTTTGGTACAAGTCAAATAAAAGCTTCAAGAAAAATTGCTTTTGCTGCAAGTATGGGGCCTGTACATATTCAGAAAGGAGATGATTTCTTTTTTAAAGAGTATTTGAATAATTTTAATAATATCTCAGTCAGGGAATCTGAATTAAAAATATTTTTGGAGAATATTGGTTTCACTGTAACACAAGTTTTAGATCCTGTTTTTCTATTAACAAAATATGAATGGGAGAAACTTGTTAAGAATAAGGCGCATAAGATGAAGGGGGGAGGGTATATTTTGTTTTATAATTTACTTAATACAAAAGAAAGCCGTAAACTGGTATATGATATCAGCAAAAAAACTGGTTATAAAATAAAAGAGTTATGTAAAATAAAAAATTTCAAAGTTACTAGCCCGTACTATATTAAAAGTGCTGGTGTAGAAGAATTTCTGTCTTTAATTAAAGAAGCTGAAATAGTATTAAGTAATTCTTTTCACGGTATTGCCATGTCGTTAATTTTTCAAAAGCAGTTCTTCGCTATTGGGATGCGACACAAAGCTGGTCGTGTTTTATCCCTGTTGCAGTTGCTGGGTATTGAGGAAAGGTATATAGCAGATGATTCTATTAATATCCCGAAGTCGTTTATTGATTATAAATTAGTTGAATTGAAAATTGATACCTTAAAAAAGCATTCAACTAGTTTTTTAAGAAAGGTGTTGGATTACTAAATGAAGCATGGAAAAATACCCAGTATGAATCTTAAAAATATAGTAAATTATCATACAGTCCTAATATTTTTTTATTCGCTATTATTTTTTATTTGGTTTATGTTTTCTATACAATACTGGAAAGACGAAGAAAGAGGGAATGTTTTTTATTTATTTTTGGTTTTTCTTGCATTTGAAATTATTGCATTGATAGCTATATTTTCTGTATCAAATAAAGTAAGTAGAAATGGTTTTGTGATTGTTGCTTTTGCATGGTTATTCATGATGCCCCCAGTGATAATATGGGCAGAAAATAATTATAAATACTTTTTTTTTGTTATTTTTTGGCCACTGGCTTTTTTAAGCTCTTATATTCTTTTAAGAAAAAAACCTGTTTTTTGGGATATAATGAAGACTTTGTTTGTCTTTATCTTTGTCTTTTCAGTTTCCTTTTTTTTAAGAGATCGTTTAAACGATCCATTTTTATTTCTAAATCCTATGCAAAACAATTGGATTTATTTTGCATTGTTGACCTTACCCTGGCTTTTAGTCTTAAAGAATAAAGTACTAAAAACAATAGTATTTATCATTTTATTTTTAGCTGTCTTGATATCATTTAAAAGAGCTGCGATCATAATCATGACAGCCACATTAATACCATTTATTCGAGGAAATTATAGTGTGTTTAGAAAGTATAAAGTACTCAATGTTTTTGTCTTACTTTCTATTCTTAGTGTTTTTGCTTATACTTTCATTCAGATTGATAAAAACTTTGGGGGTATTGTTTTAAATAGACTTGAGTCTATGGAGAAAGACCAAGGCTCTGGTAGGCTTGGTATTTATGAGGAGGTAATTAAAATGCAAAAAGAAAGTTCTTTGGATAAATGGATTCTGGGACACGGCCATTTCGGTGTAAGCAAAAATCTGTCTTTAAAAATCTCTGCACATAATGACTTTCTTGAAGTTTTGTATGATTATGGAATTTTTGTTTTCATACTTTACATTGTACTTTGGTTAACGGTGATTAAGAGATTACGGTTTTTATATAAGCAGGAACATCCTTTTTTCGTGGGCTACCTAAGCAGTTTTATTATTTTTTTAGTAATGTCAATGGTGAGTCATCTTGTGTTGTATGCCTCTTATTTTATTTTTATGGTTGTTTTCTGGGGGGCTGTTGAGGGTATTTTAGATTCAGAAAAAGCACAAAAAAATATTAGTTCTATATAAGTCTGTAGGTAGTTTGTCTATTTAAAAATTAATATATGTTAATTCTAATTATCGGTAGAGGTTATCCTACCGTGGAAAATCCGCAAAAGGGAAATTTTGAATTCACCCAAGCAAAAGCACTGCAAAAAAGTGAACATGATGTCATATATGCATCTGTACGACAAACATCTTTAAGAAAATTTTCTCGAGCAGGAATATACTATCACAATAATGATGGTATTCCAGCTTATAAGCTTTGCTATATCATTCCATACGGTCGATTACCTAATTGGTTTTTTTATTTTTTTGGTAAGCGGCAAATGAAAAAATTATATAAGAAAATTGAAAGAAGACACGGGCGTCCTGATCTTGTTCATTCGCACTATTTAAGAATATCTGCTCTTGCAAGTGTTTTAAAGAGAAGATTTAAGCTTCCATTAGTTATTACAGAGCATTGGAGTGTTTTAAACAATAAGAGGCTTCCTTTTGAAGTGAGATTTTTGGGTAAAAGAACGTATAATCATTCAGATTTGGTCATTTCAGTTTCTGATTCCCTTCGAAAGCAAATAGAACAACATTTTGGAGTAGAATGCAAGGTAATTAATAACATGGTGGACAGTATCTTTTTCGATAGCCCTTCCATAATTAAGAATAATCAGATTTTTTATTTTATTTCTGTTGGAAGCCTTATTCCAATAAAAGGATACGATGTTTTAATAAAAGCATTTAAGAAGGCATTTAGTGGAAAGAAAAATGTGAAAATGAGAATTGTTGGTAAAGGATTTATGAAAAATGAACTGGTTGAATTGACGAAATCGCTTGACATTTCGGAACAAGTTATTTTTACAGGTCAAAAAACGAGTTGCGAAATTCGTGAATTATTAGCTGATTCCGATGTCTTTTCTCTTGCAAGCCGTGCTGAAACTTTTGGTGTAGTTTTTATTGAAGCTCTAGCCCAAGGGCTTCCGGTAATTGGCACAAAATGTGGTGGCCCTGAAGAAATCGTGGATAAATCCAATGGTATTTTAGTTGATGTAGACGATATTGGGGCTTTATGTAATGCAATGAGCTTTATTTATGATAATCGTAACAATTTTGATGCTGAAAAGATTGCTTGGCAGTGTAAACAAAAATTTTCACAAGAAAGTGTTGTAAAAAGATTAATAATAGCATATAAAAGTATTTTATAGATGCGATGTATTGATCAAATAGTTCGCGTTTCAAGGTTAATTGACAAACCTCTTTTATTTTTTTAATTCCAAATTACCACTGACTCGTTAAAATTTAGTCACTAAATAAATTTTTTTGTTCTTTGATATTTTGATTTGTTTGATATTCTGTAAGTAACTCTTTTAATGGAGTTTTATCAAATACAGAGATGCTTAATATCTGCATTATTTCATAGATTGAGAGACTGTTTTTAAAAGCGTGTTTAACTTCAGACCTCAGTAAATTCATTAAACAGCAATAAAGATACGCAAGATAGAATTT
>CAZKIR010000209.1:442-7184 GCA_964552835.1 uncultured Bacteroidales bacterium | reverse complement strand
GCTTTAGCGAAGGTATACTGGCGGACACTTAGTCCGTCAGCCGCCTACTCGATTAGGTGTTGTAATTATTTTTTCGATGTTCATTCTTTCAATTTATCCTTAGACCACTCGTTTTCTGGATATATCTCAAGTGCTTTCTTGATGAGTCAATATTAAAAGTTTGGTAATCTGTAATTTCATATGTTAAAGTTGAATAGAAAGATTGTAACGCATCGGGTATGTTCCGTAAAACAATTGATTGATGATTTTCAGGATCCAGCAAATCAAAATTGAAGAGGAGATTTTCAAGCTGCCCTGAATCAATATTCTCATTATTTACATTATAATTATTTGGTAACTAAATCAGCACACTCATATCCCTTTGTAAAACTTCTGATTTAAACGTAAACTCTCTAAAGTTATCACGAATAATCTTATTGCTAATTTGAGAATAACTAATCTGAAATATTAGGGTAATTATCCCTGTTACTAAAATTCTCTTTTTCATGCTTGTAAGTTTTTTTCTCTTCGGTTTATAACACCTAACAACCTTGTAAAATCCGTGTCTAGTCAATTTTTCTACTCTTCCTTGATGTTGATGCCGAGTTTTCGCAAATCGTCCCAGTAGCCTGGGTATGACTTCACGACTACTTCTGGTTCATGGATAGTAATTTCTTGCTTACTTAACACGGCCGGGGCAAAAGCCAAGGCCATCCGGTGATCATCATAGGTGTCAATAACAGGGACCCTGGACGGGTTGTTTTTGGTGGTCCCGTCCCAAACAAGCGTGCCGGGGCATTCTTCTTTCACGTGCACGCCAAATTTTTGCAGCTCGGTTTGCAGTGCTTTAATACGATCGGTTTCCTTGATGCGCAAGCTTTCGGCACCGCTTACACGGAAAGGCACTTTTAGCATGGCACAGGTAACCACGAAAGTTTGCACGAGATCGGGGTAATTCGAAAAATTAAACTCGAACCAGTCAATAACGCGGGCTTCTTTGTACAAGGAAACCCCATCGGGCAAGAAACTTGTTTTTACCCCGAAAGGCTCGAACAAGTTGGTGATCACGGCATCGCCCTGGAGGCTTTTTCGCCCCAGCCCTTTCACGGTCAGGGCAGATTCTTCTTCAGCGAAAGCCATGAGCTCGTAAAGGTAGGACGCCCCGCTCCAGTCAGCTTCCACTAAAATCCCCCCCGGCAAATATTCTCCCGGGTACACGGTAATGGTATTGTTTTTCCATTCCCAGATAATGCCGAATTTTTCCATTAATCGCAAGCTGAGCATGATATATGGCTGGGACGAAACCCGGTTGGTTACTTGTAACTCCAGGCCCCCGGGCAAAGCAGGGGCAATGAGCAAAAGCGCCGTGATATATTGGCTGCTGACCGAGCCGTCAATTTTAACTTTTTTACCCGATAATTTTTTGCCTTTTACCTGCAAAGGCGGGTAGCCTTCATTTTCTGTATATTTAATATTGGCACCAAGTTGCCGTAAAGCTTTTACCAGTTCACCAATGGGCCTTTTTTTCATGCGTTCGCTCCCGGTAATAATCCATTCGCCAGGTTCCTGGGCAAAATAAGCCGTTAAAAACCGCATGGCCGCCCCTGCCTGCCCCACGTCAATAACAGTAGGCTTCTCGTTTAAAATAGAAAGGATTACCTGGGTATCCTTGCTTTCAGAAAGGTTTTCGATGGAAAGCCTGCCACCTACCAGTGCGCTCATTACTAATAGCCGGTTGCTAATGCTTTTGGACGCGGGCAATTGGATAGACCCTTGTAGCTGTTTACTTGCCGATTGTAAGGTGTATGACATATATCACGTATTGGTAAAAGAGGCACAAACCTATACAATTTTTAGTTAAAAATACAGGAACTGGAAAAAAAATATCCGGGAAGCCAACAGCCCTAGTTTTCCTTTTATAAGCACCATAAAAATATCGAATACCCGTTGAATAATCAAAGATAATCCTTATTTTTATCGGCGAATTAAAAACCTAATCATACAACCATGGTAATCGACAATCAACGCGTGATTATCCGTAACAAACTCCGGATTTTGTTTTTTGCTATCCTTGCCGGGGTGGTTATCGTGATCCTTTTAACTTCTAATCTCGTGAAAGGTACTTTTCTTGGTCTTACCAAGTACCATTGGGCCATAGCCTGCGCGGTTGTTTATATTGCCGGCTATATCTACCAACAACTGCTTAATATTTACTACCTTTATTTTTCGGATGAAGAAAACAACAAACTTCTTTTTCGATTTTACCCGGCCAGTTCGATGAACTCCCCGAAACAAGCTATTGAAATCCCAAAGGACAAGTTGGCCCGCGTGGAAATTAAAAAAGTACTACTAAATCCCCGGGAAGAAGTTACCTTGTACCAGGAAACTGACCGGGGAATCGCGAGGTACCCTTCCATTTCTCTTTCTGGCCTTAATAAAGAAGAAAAAAGCCAGCTAAAAAAAACCTTGCTTGGGTATTCCAAAGGTTTAGGCGTGAATGAAAAGTGATAGATGATCCGGCTTTCTTCGAAGAGGAGCCTTCTTGTTGCGGCCATTAAATTTCATAGCTATCGCAAACATTCTGGAAATAGACGTGTTACCTTATAAAATTACGTTAACAATTTATTAAACCGGGAGAGAATGCCCGTTTTTATGCCAGGGTTTTTTCTCAGGTGTTTTTTTAACTTAGCGATACATTAGTAATGTGGGACAAAAAAAAACAATTATGAAAAAAATTATTTTATTCACGGCCATATTTTAAAAAAACTATTTTCGCGGTAGAAAAAAGTAAAAACAGGGTTTTTCATGTTACAAAAATACTTAGCCCTTGTCATACTGGTTGCATGGATTGTCTATGTCCCGGGTGTTGCCGCCGATGGCAACAAGTTTTCCTTTCACGTGGAAAACAAGACCGTGAAAGCGGGCAAGGTGTTTACCTCCGAATCCGATCAATATTACCACATGGGCACCCGAAAGCTCGTGAACCATTTCACGCAACCTTTGGATATAATCACTATATTCTCTCCCCAAGGAGAAGTTAAAATATATAACCCAGCCCTTAACGAGGTTAGGGTTAAGCAAAACCATGTTTTTCAGACAAAAGGCCAAAATGTTTACCTCTTCGTTGAAAACCAGACAAGGGACATGGGGCTAAACGAACTGGGGTTTATCATGATCCGTTCGGAAATCGAGGAAGAATACATGGTAAGTTACTGGGAAGCCCCGGCAGATGAGGAAAAGCAAACGTATAAAGTAAAATTGGTGCACGAAAACCATGTGCCTGTGTACACGGCCTACATGAACAAGAAAAACGAGTTAATCAAAAAGACATACTATTCTGATTATGAAAATTTTAATAGCTTCTCCTTCCCGCGAAGGATAACAGAAATTGATTATACCCCCAAGGGCGATTCGGTGATATCGCGTACTATTTTTTCAAATTTTAGAATAGGCGCCGCGGCCGATAGCCATTTTTTTAACTACAAAATTCCCAACAATGCCAAGATCACTGGACATTAAGCAAGTAGTTTTTTTCTTGTTACTGATTTTAGCCACTAACTTGTCCCTTACAGGCCAGAATGTCGTAAATGACTGGAAATTAATTCAATCCAAAAATTTTCACCAACAGGGTCACAAGCAGGATGTTAGCTTCATGATCATGGATCAAAGGAGCAAGATCGTGAAATACAACCCGGTATCCTTGGTTTTCGGGGGCATGCTTTATATTTACCAGAAACTCATTTCCCACCAGTTATCGGCAGGTTGCCGTTTTTATCCCTCTTGTTCCGCCTTTAGTAAACAGGCGATCCAGGAATTTGGTTTGGTAAAAGGCATTGCCTTGTCAGCCGACCGGCTTGCCCGGTGCAACCGCGTTGCCGCAACAAGTTACCACCCGGTACGATTGGACAAGAAAAGCGGGAAAATAAAAGAAACCATGGACATATTTTATTGGCATGAAAAAGAATAAATGCATTTCCCTGGTTTTCTTTTTCCTGTGGTTAGGATTTACTGGCCATGCCCAGGATTTTTCATTTTCCCCTTCACGGGAAGTAAAATTTGCCGAGTACCTTATCGCCCGTGAAGATTACCAAGATGCCATAAGGGTATTGGAGAAAACCCCTTTCTTGCCCCACCTGGAAGACAGCCTGTATTACCTGAAAGGATGGGCTTTTTACCACCAGAAAAAATTAATCCCCTCGGCCCGTTGCCTCCAGAAAGTAAGCCAAAACTCGCCCTTGTACCATAAATCCATTTTTTTTGCCGGGTATAACTTGGCCCATTCTGGTAAGTTAGAAGAAGCGGGCAATACTTTGACTTCCATTTTTTTTCCGGAAAACGAAAGCTATTTAAAAGAATTACAAGAATTTGAACTGGCCGGCCTGGCCTTGCTCCAAAGGGATTTGCAAAAGTACAAGAAGCACCAAAAGGCTTTTAGTTACGAGTATTACGCTGTAGCGGAACAAGAAAAAAAGCTGGATATTTATTTTACAGAGATAAACCGGTATAAAAGAAAAAGCCCCCTGTTGGCAGGAATTTTATCGGCCATGGTGCCCGGGGCCGGGAAAATATATGCCGGGAAAACCGGGGAAGGCATCGCGACCTTCTTCATGACCAGTGCCATGGGCGCAGTAACGCTTGAAAACTACCTGAAAAACGGCTGGATAAACCCTAAAACCCTGGTTTTTGGTTCATTGTTCACCATTTTTTATGCCGGGAATATATGGGGCAGCGTGTTTTCTATAAAAATAGCAGAAGAAGAATTTAATGAATTTACAAACCGGAAAATATTATTTGATTTGCATATTCCTTTGCGTACCGTTTTTAACTAATGCCGCGAACAAGGGTTTAGCAGTATTTGCCGACAGCCTTTTTCAGCAAGGGCAATACCAGGAAGCGGGCCTGTTGTACGAACGGGCCGTGTTTTTGGCCAAGGGGGGCACCGGAAAAGCCACGGCATTACTTAAAAAATCCATGTGCCAGAAAATGCTTAACAGTCATGGAAAAGCCTTGAAATCCTTACAGCGCGTAAATACCATCGGTTTGCCCGATAGCCTGCATTCCGAGGTCCTGTACCAGTTAGCATTGAACGCGTACTTGTCTGGTAAATTCAGCGAATCTGTTTTTTATGCCCAGCAAATCCGGTTATATGGCCTGCCCGATACCTCATCCCCGCGTATATACCTGGTAAGGGCCATGGCATGGCTCGAAAAGCAAGAATATGAAAAATCTTATGAAGCTGCCCGTTCCGCGATAACCCGTTTAAGGCTTAAGCCTGTCAAGCAAGACTCTTTTTTAAAAAGCTTGCATAAAATATACCTGCCCGGCAATCTCCCGCGATTCAAAAAAGAAGAAAAAGCCGTTTGGCTGTCGACTTTTATGCCAGGTTCGGGGCAAATGTACGCCGGGCGGCCTGGAGAGGGGATTTTTAACCTGCTAATACACTTGGGCACCTTGGCCTTTGCTGCCGAAGAAATCTATTTCGGGTATTACGTGACGGGGTATTTCGGGGGATTGGCCTTGTTCCAGCGTTTTTATTTTGGCAATACCAAGCGGGCTGCCGAGCTGGTAAGACAATATAACGAGAAGGAAATGGCCCGTTTCTCGGGCGAAGTAAAAAGCCTTCTCACGGGTATCCTAACCGTAAGGTAAAATAGTATGAGGTCAAGCCAAAGTTAATGTCAAGCTTTTACTTTTTCTTTTCCAGGTGATATTTTCCAATCTATCCAGTAAAAACACCCTGTAGCCCAAAATTTCTTTCTATGTTTGCATTTCGAAAAATATGGTTTTACCACGAATTTAATGATAACTTGCAATTTGTTTATACTAGCTGTAAAAATGAGCAACTATATTGCATCAATCAAAAAAGCAACATTTAAACAACATTTAAACAACATTTAAACCACATTTAAACCACATTTATAACTATATTTAACCACTAAAATAAGGGTAGTACCAAAAATATAAATGAATGATACATTTTAAAAAAACGGTGCTGGAGAATGGCCTGGGGGTGATCGTGGATCATGATCCCCTTTCGCCCCTGGTAGCGGTAAACCTGCTTTACCAGGTAGGTTCCCGCGACGAGAAGCCGCCCAAGACGGGTTTTGCCCATCTTTTTGAACACTTGATGTTTGGTGGATCAAAGCATGCCACGGAGTTTGACTATTACCTGCAGCGGGCCGGGGGCGAGAACAATGCCTTTACCAACAATGATATCACGAATTACTACGTGACCCTGCCACGGGAAAATATTGAAACGGCCTTGTGGCTGGAATCCGACCGCATGTTGTCACTGAACATATCGCCCGAGAAACTGGCCATTCAACAAAAAGTGGTTTTGGAAGAGTATAACCAGCGCTACCGCAACCAGCCATACGGTGACGCATGGGGGCTTTTAAGACCCCTGGCCTACAAGGTGCACCCGTATAGTTGGCCTACTATCGGGGCAGATATCTCGCACGTGGCCAACGCGTCGATAGAAGACGTGGGGGTTTTTTACAAACGATATTATGCCCCGAACAATGCTATCCTGTCTTTGTCAGGAAATATTGAACCTGAAAAAGCTTTTCAATTGGCAGAAAAATGGTTTGGTGGCATTCCCGCCCGTCACCTGCCCGCGGATGAAATCCCCCCTGAACCTGGCCAGGTTGAAAAAAGGTTTTCCGAAGTAACCCGTGATGTTCCCCTGGATGCCCTTTACATGGCTTTTCACATGGGAGGGCGGGCATCAGGTGATTTCCACCCTGCCGATCTCCTGACGGAT
>CAZKIR010000209.1:0-432 GCA_964552835.1 uncultured Bacteroidales bacterium | reverse complement strand
GTCCAGCGGCAATTCGTCCCGTCTATACCAGAAACTGGTAAAAGAAAACAAGGTTTTTAATGACATCAACTGTTTTATTACCGGCGACATTGACCCTGGACTGCTCGTGGTGGCCGGGAAAGTAAACCCCGGAATTCCCATTGAAAAAGCCGAGGAAATTATTTGGGGGCAACTAAACAGCGTAAAAGAAGAAAAAGTAAATAACGATGAATTGATCAAGGTACAAAACAAGGCTGAATTTTCTATCCTGGTAACCGAAAATTCTACCTTGTACAAAGCCATGAACCTGGCTTATCACGAGATGCTCGGGGATGCCGGCTTATGGAACCGGGAAAACCAGGCCATTCAATCGGTTACCCGGGAAACCATACAGGAATTTGCCAGGAAAACAATTGTTCCGGAAAATTCATCCGTTTTATATTACAGAAAACA
>CAZKIR010000208.1:0-7185 GCA_964552835.1 uncultured Bacteroidales bacterium | reverse complement strand
CATCATCTAACGGGAGCAGCTCGGGTTCGGTGCCATCGGCTTTGGTTTTTAGCACGTTCACTTTTTCAGGGGCATTGGTGTAAAACCAGCCATTGGGCGAGGTTTGGTCGGGCAATAATTCAATAAAAAAGACACTCCTGCCATTAATATATAAAATTCCGATGTGTGTAAAGGGTTGCATGCGATAAAAGTGGACATTGCTATTATTATTCGTAATGAAAAGATTGCTGGCTTCATCTAAATAATCTTCCGAATAGAAAAAACTATTTTTTATACTGCCGATCCATTTTTTATCTTTTGTATCCAGAACGTAGGTTCCCCTTTTGTTTTCGCAGTTTAATGAAACAAAACGACCTGATTTGCTCAGGCTCATATTTACATCTCTATTTTCTGACTCCATTTCAATTATAAAACTATACGATAAATCATCGGCATCGAGTTTATAAAACTTAAGCAATTTTCTATCGAGATTGTTCCCTGCAAAAAAAATGGAATTATTCATTTCATCCATCGCGACAGTATTGGCAAAATATTGATGAGCAATAAAATCGTCAATCACATATTCTTTCCTTTTTTGTATGGCAAGCGAAGAGTTAAAGGCAGTAACAACAAACTTTGCATTGGTTTCGGAGTTTTCCGAAAACACTTCAACCAAAAACAATTGATCCCGCTTTTCAGCTATCAATAATTTGTGTTTGTAATAGGC
The DNA here is from genome assembly GCA_964552835.1 of uncultured Bacteroidales bacterium. Lineage (GTDB taxonomy): Bacteria > Bacteroidota > Bacteroidia > Bacteroidales > CAYFUP01 > CAZKIR01. The sequence continues at coordinate 6,479 of CAZKIR010000208.1, read as the reverse complement.
AGGATGTGCGCTGTTAACTGAATAATTTATACTAAAATCCCCATCATAATAATTGTAGTTAAAACTATGTGTATATTTTTGTTTGGTTACCAGGTTAAATGTTTCTAATACTCCTTTATTGGGATTGAATTTAACACAAGTGCTTCTTAAAATAATTGTACTTCCAAAACCTTCCTCAAAATGGTCAATTATTCTTCTTTCACCGGCATCGTAAATGGCTTTCAAACTTTTATTCATAATCAACCACCTGCTGCTTGCTTTTAGGTAAACAACATCAATATAAGGGTTTAAATGGTCTATTATGGGTGGTTCCAAAATATGGCTCTCCCGGCTTTTCAGGTTAATAAAAAGAAGGATTCGTCGTTTCTTGTTAAATTGGCTCCTTATCTCCAACACATGATAACCGGCACCCCGAATTTCTGAATCGCGACTCAGCTCCTTTGTTTTTCCCTCATATCCAAACTGTACAAAGCAGGTATTCTGAAGGTCGTAAATGACATTATCAAAAATAAAACATCGTAAATCGCCGTTCAATCTATGAAGAAACCCCATATCAACAGGTAGGGGTATTGTTTTTACAACATCTAATGATTTATTAAAAACCTTAATTATATTATCTTCCTGTAAAGCTACTGCATATTCTCTACTCGTACTTAATGCTTTAAAATTTGCGTTTATTCTATTTGAAAATATTTCCTCCCCAGTTACCAGGTCTGCAACAATCAGGTGATTCTTATATTCTCCCTTTTGATATAACCCACTTATGCTTTTAGCAAGAATTTCATCTCCCCACAAATACACATGATAACTTCCGGCAAACTTTTTAAACGATGGATATTCTTCTTTCTCATTTGTGAACAAATTAAGCTTTACAATACTGTCTCTACTAAGTAAAAGCCATAAACGCTGCTCCCTGTATTTTAAAATTTTATTTATACTTTCTACGCCATAGTTTGAAAGGTCCGTTTTTAAAACAAGGGTTAAATCATCTAGTCTGTATACGAACAACCATGGATAAGAAACAACCAACAAACAATCCTCCTCGTCAGAAAAATACAGATAGTTAACCTTGTCATTTAAATTTGAAATGTCTAACTTTTTATCAATTTTTAATGTATTGATATTTAAAAACTCTATACTTTTCCGGTGGTATAAAAAAGCAAGCCATTTATGCTGAGTATTGTAGAGACAGCCATTCGCATAATCATCCCTTACCAGAACACCCAACGCTTCTTGTTTTCTACTTTCAATATTTATTTTTACAAACCCCGATTCATCTTCTTTAATTAATACATGTTCCTCGTCTATCTTGAAATAGGCGTTGATACGATTTTCAAAAGGAAAGGTGCTAATTAGCTGTCCCGCAGAGTACTGAAAAACGCTTATACTCCTACTGTTAATAACAACGAGTTTAGAACCATTACCTAGCATCAAAAACCCTTGTACGTCGATTGATTCTATGTTATTCCACAGGGCTTCCCGCTGGGTTTTGAGTTCAATATTTAATCCCAGCTCCCGCGAGAAAGAACGGGCAATGGCGCCATCGGTTTTATGTATGTGTTTGGGTAAATTCATAATAATATTAACAGATTTTAATCAACAACTTTTTTGCCTGTTACCACCGATTCATACCCCCTGCCATTACACCAATCGCAAGGGTCGTGGTCAAGATAAGGCGTATATCCCGTGCCATTACAGCTGTCACATTTTTCTTCTCCATATTTATCTACCACTCTTTTCCCGGCTTTTTCTACAATAGCTATTGTCTCTTCATTAAACGGGATTCTTCCGGAATTCAGATACTTTGCAAAATCGTTCCTTAGGTCAATATCATCCCTAAGATCTTTGGCAAGAAGCCTCGTAACTGCAAGAAGCACCTCTTGATTTTCAGAACCAGCAAACACCTTTTTCAGTTCCTCCTTTTCTTTTACGCGTTTAAGTAGCCTGGAAACTTGTTGCGAACTCAGGTACTGCCCCTTAACCAGTAATTCAGTGGCTGTTATATCAATTGTTTTCTTAGCAAGAAAAGCATCTGCCAATTCATTCAATGCCAGCAGTCTTACATTTTTACAAGCTGCTTTATTCGCGAGATCAGCAAACGATATACATGCTATATATTTTTCAAAAAGTTTACTAACTTGTTCCCGACCCAAACCACAATTCATTAGAACATCCAAAGACATCGCTTTATCTTCTTTTTTGATAAGCAAGGATGCCAATTTTGAAGCCGCTCCCTTTTGAACGTCATGAGAAGTAGCAGATTGGCTTAATTGATATAGCTTTTCTTTAGAACGCACTTTTTGCAAAAAAGCATCAATTCTATTATCGTTCAAAGGATAAAAACTTAATAAAACCATAAATGCATCTCCACGTTCTGATAAATAATCCAAAATAAGATTTTGCTTTTCTTTACTCAGCAATTTGTAAACCCGTTCAAAAACATCCATGCTATTTAGCTGCTCCAAAGCTATGCTGAAAGCATCAATATCAATTACTTTGACATATTCCACAAAATCTTTTGTTTTTTCATCTACAAGCATCCAACAGGCAAGTTCTTTTTGATCCTGATAAAACTTCATTGCCTGGCTTACCAGGTTTGTGTTCGATGAGGTTGCAATAAACCCCATCAGGTCCTTATCGGTATAATGGCCCTTCTCAATGGCAATAATCTGAAGTTTTTCAATTCTTTCAATCACTTGTTTCTTTATGATGCCCATGAGATGCTCTGAATTTTTGGCCTTAAATTTCAGTAATCTATCAAGGTTTGAGATGTTTTTACAGATGCACCCGGAAATTTTCGGTTCTTCTATCGTTAAAAGGAGTTTAAAAAGATTTTTCTCTTTTTTCATATGCCTGCAAGCAAGCTCACACGTGTGATTAAGATTATTACTATCGCGAATTATTCTTTTCAACCTCCTGTCCGAAAACTTGCCTGCCTTTATTGCTTTGACTTTTTTGTCTTGTTTATCAAATTCTCGGTCTTGTGCTTTTAATACTTTCTCCGCTTTTTTATGATCGTAGTAATAGGACATGTTTTTTGAACTTTAGGTTTGACAATCAAAATTGAACATCGGTGTTAATTTCCATTTTTTCACACTGCTCCACCAGTTCACTGTTCAAATCTTCCAGCATCTTAATCTGGTCGGTAAACGCCTTATGGGTTTGATTTATATTGCTGTCATTGGCCAGGCTCTCTTTTTTTTCCAGATAATCGGCATGGGTTTCCACCGCCTTTACCCGCAGTTGCATCTGTTCAATTTGTTTTTCCAAAAAGGCAACCCGGTTTTTCAGCCAGGCTATCTTTTCCGGGGTATCTTTGCCTATCACGGCATCGTAATCGGGGATGTCTTTACCGATGGTTTCCCAAATGTTTTTCACCTCCGACAACAGGTTGTTCAGCTCTTGCAAATCAAAGTCGTCTGAGCCTTTGATAGCGATACGCTCGTTTATTTCTATTGATTGCTCAAATTTTTCATCCAGAACCTCAACTTGCTTGTCGGTAAAACCCTCCAATTGGTAGGAGTCAGGGTGGGTTAAGCGCCAAATACGTTTTAACAGTTTTTTGCACGCCTGGTGATAATCATTGGCAAACTGCTGCGAGACCGGCACTTTTCGCGCTTCCTGAAAACCGACGGCTTCTTGAGTCCGCTGAGCTTCTTTTTGGAATTCCTTTTGTAAGAAATAAAAATTCTTGAACTCCTCCTCGGCCATTTGCTCCTCGCTTATGCCGGGGTTCTCGCTTTTTAGCAAGATGCGGTTTTGTAATACCTTATTGGTAAACATTAGTTTTTTGGCCTTCATATAATCCTCTCCAAACTGGTTGTACCATTTGTTGGTTAAAAACCGGTAATTTAGCTTGGCTTGCCCGTAATCAAAAATCACCTGTTCCAGATCACCTTCTCGGGCGGCCCAAATGGTTTTATAGTTCCAGTATTCCTCGCTGGCCTGCTTTTTTTCCTGCTCTTTATCGGCTATAAATTCATCCCAAACCGGATCATTTATCGAGCGTAAAAAAAGTTTATTGTTGCAGTATTCTTTTACCAGCAGCTCAAAATGTTCGTTATTATTAAAACCATCAATGTCATGGTACATAAATTCATCGAACCAAAAATCAGTCAGCTCTCGGTCGCACTCGTCATCAAAAAAGGTAAGGCTAAACTGTTCAATGGCTTTGGTACTGTTCCGTAAAAAATCGCTCAGCCCTTCGCCCTGGTCGTACTTCATTATCCCATAGGCCTTATCTTTCAGGTATTTTTCCCATGTTACTTTCAACAGCATGTTCAGTGTGCGATAGGGACCCCAGTGAAAAAACAGGCCCATCCTTATTACATCCAAATCGTCAGGCCACCGCATGTTTTCGTTATCCTCAAAGTATTTGCGTGCCTGGCTAAGCTTGCAACTGCCTACCGGCCAGGTTTCTTTCATTATCGGGTTCTCGGCCCTCAACGGGATATGCCCGTTATCTGGTTCTTTGGCCAGCATATCCTGGGTCAGTTTTTTAGTCGTTGGCCAATTTCTTCTTTGATAATGGCTAATCTTTTGTTTCCACCAAAGGTCTTTGTTTTCGGGGGTATCTTTCCAATGCTGTAAAAAGTTTTTCATTTCATCTTTAAACAGGTACACCTTACGTGTTTGATTATTCGTGTTCATAATGCTAAAATTAAAAATTATTAATTCAGGCAATTTTTTTGCCTTTTATTAATGTAAAATTACGTTAAACAGCGCTAAATCCTCGTGGGAAAAATACTTTTTCTCGTGGGGAAAATGTTTAATACAACCCGGCTTCTTCACGCATGATTGCTCACAACCAGACCTTTATAAAAACCTGACCTGTTTTTAAAGGATCCCAAGAATACTCCAATTTATCTATTGATATTTTACTTTTCAATTGCCAGTAACTGTCCCGATTGAAGGGGGATGCTTGCCATGATTAAATAATTATTAGGCCCACTCGGGGAATGATTATTAAGTCATGGACGTTCCATTACATTTTTCATGTATAAGGGATTATATTACGAACTAGGGCCGTGCCTGATCCTAAAACCCGTTGTAAAACATAAAACCTCTGGAATACCAACCTAAATAATTGATACAGTTTATTTTAATCACTAAAAAAAATCACCTTCCGCCTGAAAAAAAATGTATCTTTGCATTTTTCATGCCTGAAAAAACCTGCAAACCTTTTCCCTTGTTCAGGCGTTCTTTAGGACCAGTATCGGGAAAGGAAGAAATATCTATGAATTGTTAAAATATTATTTATAGGGTATTTTTTGTCCATTTTTTAACTTTTGGTATAATGATTGTCTTTTTTTAACAAAAATGAAAGATATTTAAAAATATTAGCTCATTAACATAAAAAAAATTGTATTTTTGCTTCCAATTTTGCAAGAATAATATATAGAAATCAAAATTTAAACGAAAGGGGGAGATTTATGGGAAGTCATCTGCCAAACGCCCGGGGCATGTACCACCCGGCGAATGAACATGACAACTGCGGGATAGGCTTCGTGGCCCACCTGAAAGGGCAAGAATCGCATGATATCGTGCACCGGGGCCTGGAAGTATTGGAAAACATGACCCACCGCGGGGCCGAGAGCGCCGACCAGAAAACCGGTGACGGGGCTGGCATAATGCTCCAGGTACCCCGTGATTTTTACTTGATTAACGGGATAAAATTACCGGCCGCCGGGGAATTTGGAACAGGATTGATTTTCTTGCCCGTGGACAGGGAAGAAGCCAAATATTGCGAAGACAAGCTCGTGAAAATTACCCGGGAAGAAGGCCTTGAAATCATGCAATTCAGGGACGTGCCCGTGAACAGCGAAGTGCTTGGCGAGATTTCCCGCTCGGCCGAACCCCTTACCAAACAGGTATTCATTACCTCCCGGTTGCCCCGCCAAAAAACAGAGATCAAGTTATACATTATCCGTAAACGGATGGAAAAACTCATCCGGGAATCCAACTTGAAACAAAAAGACTATTTTTACATCAACAGCCTTTCCACCAAAATACTGGTATACAAAGGCATGCTCACCGCGTTCCAATTACGGGAATATTTTCCGGATTTGCAGGACGAGAACCTGAAAAGCGGCCTGGCTTTGGTGCATTCAAGGTTTAGCACCAACACCTTCCCTTCCTGGGACCTGGCCCAACCTTTCCGCATGCTTTGCCATAACGGCGAGATAAACACCGTGAAAGGGAACCGGTTTTGGATGAAGGCCCGTGAATCATTGCTTAAATCAGATATGATCGGGGATGACCTGGAAAAAATCCTCCCCATCATCGAGCCTGATAAAAGTGACTCGGCCTCGATAGACAACATGCTGGAATTTCTCGTGATGTCTGGCAAATCATTGCCCCATGCCATCGCGATGCTGATACCGGAATCCTGGAACGAGAAAAACCCGATCAGCCATGATCTAAAAGCTTTTTACGAGTACCATTCCACCTTCATGGAGCCCTGGGACGGCCCGGCCTCC
>CAZKIR010000207.1:0-7209 GCA_964552835.1 uncultured Bacteroidales bacterium | reverse complement strand
AAAGCTCCAAACCGACGAGGTAAGCGGTTGCGAGGGGTTGACCTGCCGGGCCCAGGTAAAAACCTTCTTGACCAGGGGCAAATTATGGTCAGGAAAATGATTGTTACCGGGTTCATTATATAAATCCCATACCACCACCCTATCATCATTTTTGTAGGTATTGATAATGTCTTTTGTATAAGATTCCAGCACGGGATGGACGGCCTCGTCAAAGACCTCGGCATAGCGGGGGCATTGCACCCATCCGGAATTGTGCATGCCAGGAACGGGATCAGGTTGTTTGCCGGGTTGGGGGTTCCCGTACCAACAATCGTCAAATAACACGAACATCGTCCGGATACCATGATTGTCGGCTATCTCCAGGTACTTGTTGATCCTTTTCTTGAAACCTTCTGCATCTTCCTGCCAAGGAAGATAATGCAGGTATACCCTAACTGTATTAAACCCGATTTCTTCGGCCCAGCCAAGTTCCTTGTCAATGGTAACCGGGTCAAAAGACCCTTCTTGCCAGAATTCAAGTTGATTGATGGCCGTGCTAGGGATAAAATTGCAACCTACCATCCAATCCTGGCCCTTATACCAAATATTGGCTTGCTCGGCAGTCCAGCGGTTCGTTACAAGGACATCTGCATCCATCTTATTTTTTTCATGATTTTCTCCAATCGGTTGGCAACAAGCCAAAATGAACGCCAGGATCACGGGCAGGAAAAAGGTATTAACGTGTTTCATAATAATACTTTTTATATTTCATTCAAAAATATTTCTTTCCATGAAATTTTAAAAACATATTTTAAAATTTCATGGAAAATATAGTTCGGATTTTTTTAAGCTTGTAATTATTTATACCTTGCAAATCATGAACATATTTTACCTTATTCTTATTCGTTATAGAAAAACACCAGGCCAATTATTTAATAAACTTGTTAAATGAAAAGAAGAGAATTTATTCGCCAATCAGCCCTGGGGGCAGCAATTATCAGCACCCCGGGTATTTATTTCAGTTGCCAAACCAGCGAAAAAAAAGGGCATTTAAATTGTTTTAAGCCAGTGCACGATATTCCCGTAATTGAAGACGTGGATGTTTTGATCGTGGGCGGATCAGCTGCCGGGGTATCGGTTGCAACAAGGGTGGTGAAAGAAGGGGGATCGGCTTTTCTGGTCTCGGATCACCCCTACTTGGGCGAGGACATCTGCGGCACATTCCATTATTGGGATACGGGTAGCCCTTCCACCGCGTTGGCACGGAAGCTTTTTGGCCAGGAAAAGCCCCATAACCCTATCTTTTATAAAAGGGTACTGGACGAGGAACTATTGCAAAACAACATAGGGTTCCTATACAATAGTTTTATTACAGATATTTTAACCGGCCAAAAAGGAGAAATCGCGGGGGGCATTATCTCAAACCGTTCTGGACAGCAGGCCATTAAAGCAAAAACAATTGTTGATGCGACCCGCTATGCCACGGTTGCCAGGATTTTCAATGTCCCTTTCCAGGCATTCGGCCCGGGTAAACAAAACTTCCATTTTACCGTGGTAGGGAACAATAAAAAAGAGGGGTACCAGGTGAATTCCCGAAAGGCTAACTTTGCCTTACAAGAAGGGCCAGTCCCTGTATTGAAATACACTTTTGAGCATACCCTGGAAAAAGACACTTTCCAGGAATTTCAACAACTCGAACAAAAGGCCCGGGACATCACTTGGGATCCAAACCAGATGGATTCGGCCGACGACCTGGCTTTTGTCCCACCAAATCCTATTCATGGCAAAGAAAAATACACGGATAAGGTATTGGATGTGGATGGGCTGAAATTATCCTGCTTACAACCCGGGAATACAAAAGGGCTTTTTGTATTGAACGCGTATGCCGATATATCAAGGACCGCCATAAAAGAATTATTGAAGCCATGTAACATGATGGCGCTGGGCGAAAAAGTGGGAAAAAAGGCTTTAGAAATAGCGAAACAAAAAACGGTTACCCGGTCATTGTCAATCTTTAATGCAAAAGGTGGCCAACTAAATATCGCGAAAAACGTTAAACCTTCTTTTGATTTCATCCGGCCGGCACACGTGAAAGGGACCGTGGAAGCCTTATCCGTGGACTTACCCGTGATCGGGGAATACGATGTGGTGGTTATGGGGGGCGGCACGGCAGGTGCGCCAGCCGCGATCGGGGCTGCCCGGGGAGGGGCAAATACCCTGGTGATAGAGCAATTGCATGGGCTGGGCGGTACCGGTACCCTCGGGCTGATAGGAAGGTATTGGCACGGTTACAAGGAAGGTTTCACCCGGGAGATTGATGAAAATGTCCTAAGAATGGGAGGTGAAAACCATTCAAGGATGAAACATGTTAAAAACGGCTGGATCACCGACTGGAAGATGGAATATTATCGCCGCGAAATACGAAAAGCGGGAGGGGAAATCTGGTTCGGGGCCATCGGGGCAGGCGCCCTGGTAAACGGGAACAAGGTAGAAGGTGTTATCGTGGCGACCCCATTTGGCAAAGGCGTGGTAAAAGCCAACAAGGTGATCGATTCAACAGGCAGCGCCGATATAGCGATTGCTGCCGGGGCCGCTTACCGGCACACGGATAAAAATTGCCTCGCGGTGCAAGGAGCGGGTTTGCCCCCCGTATTTTCAGACCGGGGTTATTGCAACACCGATTGGACCTTTATAAATGACACGGACATTTACGACATTTGGCGTACCTTCGTGGCCGGTAAAAACAAATACGACAACGGGTACTATGATATTGGAAAGCTGCCCCAAACCCGTGAAAGAAGAAGGATCGTGGGAGATCACGAGATTTCGGTGCTCGACGTGTACAACAACCGTACTTACCCCGACACGGTATCCATCCATAAAAGCTCCTTCGATACCCATGGGTTCACCATCAGCCCATTTTTTAGCCTGAAACCACCAGAAGGGGCCAATATTGACAAGATTGCTGAAGTGCCCCTGCGAAGCCTTCTCCCCAAGGGTTTAGAAAATATATTGGTAACAGGCCTTGGTGCCAGCGCCCACCGGGATGCCATGCCCGTGATACGCATGCAACCCTGCTTGCAAAACCAGGGGTACACGCTCGGGATACTGGCCGCCGTGGCTGCCAAGGACAAGAAAAGCTTCAGGAATTTTGATATCAAGATTGTACAGGAAAAAATGGCCAAAATCGGGAGCTTGCCCGTTTCCGTTCTTGTGGCAAAGGACAACTTCCCGCCTACTGAAAAACAACTTGATAACGCGGTAAAAGCCGTAACAAACGATCTTGATCAGCTAGAAACCCTTTTGTGGGACGAGAAAAAAGGGCTTGAACGTGTAAAAGCGGCCTACAAAAGCTCAAGCGACAACAAAAAAAAGCTCACATATGCCCATATCATGGGCTTTTACGGGATAGACCTGGGCTGGAAAGAGCTGGCCACCGGTATAAACTCGATGGAAGCGTGGGACAAAGGCTGGAATTACACGGGAATGGGGCAATTCGGAGAATGCATGAGCCAGTTGGATAGCCTGATCATGTCATTGGGAAAAACCGGTAATCCGGAAGCAATACCGGTAATTACCAAAAAAGCCAGGCAATTAACCCCGGGAAGTGAATTTTCGCATTTTCGGGCAATAGCGGTAGCACTTGAAAATTTTCATGGAAAAGAAGCCAGCGATACCCTATATGATCTACTAAACTTACAAAATATCCAAGGGCATGCCTTTACCACGATAGAAAAAGCAAAAAGTGCAGCCGATCAAGACTGGACTAACACCAAAACCCGTGACAACAGCTTGAAAGAACTGGTATTGTCCAGGGGTTTATATCTTTGCGGCGACAAGGACAATCTTGGAAAAAACATTTTGGAACAGTACGCCCGGGACCTGAGGGGGCATTACGCCAGGCACGCGATGGATGTTTTAAACTTATGCTAATCTATAAAATAATTCAATCTTTCATTGGCAGGCCTTGCCTTACTTGATATTGTCTTGTATCCCGAATGTGGAAAAAGCCCCCCCACCACGAGAACCGAACATAAGCTATAAAAGTCGATCGGGATACCTGGGAATAAAAAAAAATCCCTTAATTTGCCATATTATTTAATCACCAAAGAAATAACCATGATAAAATATTGGCTTGCATGTACTTCCCTTTTCATTTTATTTATTGGCCTATTTGCCCAAACAGCACCCGTGGCTCCCGGTTTAATTGAGAAAAAGTGGGATGCCCAGTGGGTTACCAATGTTACAGGCAAGTACAACCCTTCCTTCGCGGGAGTGCTGCTTTTCCGCGAAACATTTACGCTGGATGAACTACCAGATGAGTTCATCATCCATGCCTCAGCCGATAACCGTTACCAGTTGTTCGTGAACGGCAAGCGCGTTGGAAATGGCCCGGCCCGTTCAGAAATTGAGCACTGGGTATTCGAAAGCTATGATATAGCTGATAAACTAATACCTGGAAAAAACATCCTGGCCGCGAAGGTATGGAATTACGGGAAGCTTAAGCCCTGGGCCAGGCAAAGCGTGAAAACAGGCTTTATTTTGCAAGGGAACAGCGAAAAAGAAGCGCCCGTGAACACGGGTCATAGCTGGAAGGTATACCAAAACCCGGCTTACGGGTTTGAAACCCATGAAACAGTTTTTTTTCCTCATGCCACCGGGGTAGGGCCTTGTGAACGCTTTGACGCCTCCGAGCACCCTTGGGGCTGGAAATCCTTAGGTTTTGATGATAGCAGCTGGTTGGCTGCCTCGAGCATCGGCCAGGGCCGACCGGTAAAGGCCAATCCCAAAAAATACTTGTGGAGCCTGGAACCAAGAACATTCCCCGCGCTTAGCTATTCAGCCGAAAGGCTTAAAAAAGTGGTAAGGGCCAAAGGGATAGAAGTGGATGATAGCTTTCTCAAGGGAAACAAGGAACTTACTGTCCCGGCCAATTCACGGGTAGAAATATTGCTGGACCGCGAAGAAATCACCACGGCCTATCCCCGCCTACGCGTGAGTGGTGGGGCCGATAGCAAAATCCAATGTATCTATAACGAGGCCCTTTACAACGACCAAAATGAAAAAGTGGAGCGATACAAAACAAAAGGGTTAAAATTAATTGGCTATTACGATCATTTTCACCCGGACGGCGGCAGGAACAGGATCTACGAACCCTTGTGGTTCAGGACATACCGTTTCATGCAATTAAACATCGAAACCAGTAACGAACCCCTTGTCATACACGATTTGACCGCGTTCAAATCGACATATCCATTTGAATTAAAAGCCTCCTTTACCTCCAGTGATCCCCTGCTGGAAAAAATATTCGAGACCGGGTGGCGCACGGCCTTGCTCAGCGCGCACGAGACCTATGAAGACTGCCCGTATTACGAGCAATTGCAATATTTTGGCGACTTGAACATGTCGAACCCCATCACCGTGTTGCTCTCGGGCGATACCCGCCTAATGAAAAATGCCATTCTACAGGGCGAGCATAGCCGAAAATCAGGGCACCTTACCACTTGCGCGTACCCCACCACCGAAAGCGGCAAAATCATTCCCTTTTTCTCCATTGCCTGGATCGGGATGTTGGACAATTACTGGCAATACCAAGGCGACACGGCTTTCGTGAAACAATTCCTGCCATCGGTGAAGGCCATCCTTGCCTGGTACCAGGACAAGCTCAATGACCAAAAAATGCTTGGCCCCATGCCCTATTGGAATTTTATAGATTGTACCCCGGCATGGCCCTGGGCACCAGAAAAAGGCTCTATCTGCGAACCAACCGGGACCTACACCGGCAACTCCTCCATCTTGTCCTTACAATTTGTTTATGGACTGCAATTGGCCGAAAAACTTTTCTCGCAACTGGGGGAAAACAAAAAGGCCATGGAATACAAAGTATTAGCAAACCAGGTAAAAAAAGCTTGTTATCAATTATGTTGGGACAAGGAGAAGCATTACCTGGCCGATACGCCATCAAAATATAATTTCAGCCAACATGCCAACGTTTTTGCCGCCCTGACCGGGGTGTTCCCGGAAGGAAAAAACCAAGAAGTACTACATCGGTTATACAAGGATAGCACCTTGACCCAGATGTCACTGCAATTCCAGGCCTATTTTCACAAGGCATTGGTAAAATACGGGCTCGCCAACGAGTACCTGGATTATTTGGATACCTGGAAGCAACTGATAGACTGGGGTTTTACTACTTTCCCAGAATATCCTGAACTGAATGCCCGCTCTGACTGCCACCCATGGAACGCATACCCGGCATACGAGCTGCTGACCATCGTGTGCGGCATTCAACCCGCCTCACCAGGCTTTGCCTCGGTCAATATTCAACCCCATCTTGGTAAACTGGAATGGGTTAAAGGAAGCCTGCCCCACCCGAAAGGGGACATCATGGTAAAACTAGAGCAAGCACGGGGCGGGCTAAAGGGAGAAATAATGGTTCCCGATGGCCTACCGGCCACCTTTACCTGGGGCGGGAAAAGTGTGGAATTACGAACAGGGGTTAACAAGATTAACGTGAAGGGACTTTTGAAAAAATAAAATAAATGAGTTTGATCTAAAAACCCTTCGAGTGGTCGAAGACCCTCGAAGCGGTTACTCATTATCAATTAATTAGAAAATACATTTTCGATATTGACGCGTTTTGAAATTTTATGACGCGGAGAAAAAGATCTTCAAAACGTATTTAAAAAATTTTATGTCCACTTGAACCTAAGTCAGCGTAAAACACACAAAACAAAAACCTTATCAATAACCGCCCAGCTTGTTGATAAGTCGCCCATTTTTTTAATTTTTTTAATTTTTTCAAAATTCCACTATTTTTACCCTCGTAAATAATTACAACGCATGAAAAAATTACAAATTATTTACATTGTTTTGCTTTTGGTTCAAGGAGAATTATTCTCCCAATTAGCAAAAGACCCTGAAAAATTCCTGGGATGCATCCTTCAACACACCAAGCAGGCAGATCCCGATTTTGACACCTACTTTAACCAAGTAACCCCTGAAAATAGTGGAAAATGGGGGAAAGTAGAAACTAAACGGGATGTTATGGATTGGTCATACCTGGATAGCATTTATAATTATGCCCAAGAAAAGGGCTTTCCTTTCAAGCAACATGCATTTATTTGGGATTTGCAACAACCCGATTGGTTGTCAGGATTATCGCGAGAAGCACAAAGTGAAGAAGTGGAAGAATGGATACAAGCGTATTGCAATCGCTATCCTGATGTA
>CAZKIR010000206.1:5560-7223 GCA_964552835.1 uncultured Bacteroidales bacterium | reverse complement strand
GGTAATATATACTGGGAATACGCGGACGATTTCGTGGTGTATGAAAGCAAATGATTAAAGGGGAAATTACATACATTTAAACGGCCCGCAATATGAAAATGAAATTCTTAAACCCCCAACTTTAATTTCAATTTTTTTTCTATATTCGAATCATCAATCTATGAATAGGATACCGCATGATACACGTGGAAAATCTCGACTACACCTACCCTGGGGCTTCCCGCCCGGCTTTGCAAGGGGTAAGCTTCCAGGTGCAAGACGGGGAAATATTTGGTTTCCTGGGCCCTTCCGGGGCAGGAAAAAGCACTACCCAAAAAGTCTTGAACGGGATACTGAAAGGCTACCATGGCGTGGCAGAGGTAAACGGGCAAGAGGTCTCGAAAGCTAAAACTACATTTTACGAGGATATCGGGGTGGCTTTCGAGTTCCCGAACCTGTACCTGAAACTGACAGCCATGGAAAACTTGCTTTTATACGCTTCTTTTTTTAAAGGTTCCCGTGATAATCCCGGAAAACTCTTGGAATGGGTGGGTTTGTCGGGCGACAAGGATACGCGCGTGGAGGCCTTTTCCAAGGGAATGAAAACACGGCTGAATTTTGCCCGTGCCCTCGTGAACCGCCCCAGGCTCTTGTTCCTTGACGAGCCTACCTCGGGCCTGGACCCGGTTAATGCCCGGAAAGTGAAAGATATCATCCTGAAACTGAAACAAGAGGGCACGACCATTTTCCTTACCACCCATGATATGCACGTGGCCGATGAGCTATGCGATCACCTGGCTTTTATGGTAGATGGTCGCTTGCCCCTGGTGGCCAAACCCCGTGAATTGAAATTGCAACATGGCAAAAAACAAGTGAAAATAGAGTACCATGCAAACCATCATACCGAGAGCATGGAATTTGGCCTTGACGGGATAGGAAATAACCCGGCTTTCCTTGAAATCCTTAAAAAGCGGGAAATTGAAACCATCCATACCCGTGAAGCAAGCCTGGAAGATATTTTTATCAAGGTAACCGGGCAAAAACTCTCGGGCAATGAATAAACTGCTGAAATATGATATCTTGCTGCAATTCCGGCAAGGTTTCTGGCTAGTGTATTCCATCGTGGTTCTCGTGTACATCATTATTTTATTAAATTTGCCTGAACATGCACGTTTTTTGGTCAGTGTTTTACTGATTTTCTCAGATACCTCGATCGTGGGCATTGTTTTTATAGGGGCCTTGGTATTATTGGAAAAACAGCAGAATATCCTGCAATCGCTCTTCGTGTCGCCCTTGTCCCTTTCTTGGTACCTGGTTTCAAAAGTGCTTTCCTTAAGCCTGCTTGCCCTGGTGATGAGTTCGGTTATATTTTTGGTGGCCAACGGCTTATCATGGCATTATGCCAGGGTTTTGATCGCGGTGTTTGCCTCTTCCTGGATATTTACATTCATCGGCTTAGGGGTTTCGGCCCGGGTAGAAACGATTAACCAGTACCTTTTTGGTTTCCTGGGCGCTACTGTTTTGATTGCCGTCCCGGTGGTTCCGTTTTTTATCATGGACAATACCGGATGGCTGGTTTTGTTCCCGCCCAATGCCGCGTTAGAGCTCATGTTGGGCAGTGGGCATGCCCCTTACGGGATGCGCGCGTGGTTGGACTTGTTGGTCCTCGCGGCATGGGGGGGCG
>CAZKIR010000206.1:0-5550 GCA_964552835.1 uncultured Bacteroidales bacterium | reverse complement strand
CGGGGCTTATTTTTATGCCTGGCGTAAATTTAGTAAGTATTTATATGGAAAATAAACATGCTATTAACCCATTTAGATCATGATGAACCTTTCCATGCTTTTTTATGACATCAAGCTTATTCGACGGGATCCCATGTTATGGCTGGTTTCCATTGCCCCCGTCTTGTTTTTCTTGTTGATGAAATACGCGTACCCCTGGGTCAACAGCCTAAGCGTGGCTCAATGGGGTTTTGACTTGATGCCGTATTACCGGCATAGCCTGGTTTTTTTCCTTGTCCTGGTGCCCATGATGCTAGGCATGGTATATGGTTTTATCCTCTTGGATGAAAAGGACGCGGGCATTGTTTCGTCCATCTCGGTTACCCCCTTTGGCAAGAGAGGGTACTTGATGGCACGGATGGTGTTTCCTGTCTTGTTTAGCTTTATCGTGACCACCCTGATGTATTTCTTACTGGTGCCCGCCGGGCATCAACCCCCTTGGCAAATCCTGGCCTTACAGCCCGTCTTGGCCTTGAATGCCCCTTTCCTGTTATTGTTCCTTGGGGCTTTCGCGTCCAACAAGGTGGAAGGTATGGCTCTTTCCAAGGGGTTTGGATTACTATTGGCGGGTTTATTAGTGGATTATTTCGTGCCCGCCCCGTACGATTGGCTGGGGGGGTATAGCCCGGTTTTTTGGATTGGAAGGGCGTTTTTTGCTGCCACCTTTTCCCAATACCTCCTGTACCTCGCTGTTTCCGTGCTGTATTACATCTTTCTTATCCGCTGGATGGGGAAGGTTTTCATGAGAAGGGTGTAAGCATAAAAAACACTTGCTCTTAAAGAAAGATTTTAATATGTAGAGGCGAAAACAATCAGCCTAAAACAAACCTATTTATAAGGTAGATATGTAATAATGAAAAGCCAATACCCTAAGCTCTCGTCAAATAAGCCGTGTATTTTGGAATTTTATAACTTGCGAAATAAGGCAAGTTCATAAGAAAAAATGGTTTTCCCGATGGGGTTTTTACCTCCTCGATAGAAAATTTATTGCCCAACATCCTTATCGTGTATGGGTGGTATCGGGTTTACCATGTCGCTTTTTATTGGGAACCTGGCATTTGCAAACTCCGACTTCTGGCAACAATCAAAAATTAGGATTTTAACGGGATCTTTGTTCGCCGTGATTTCGGGATTAACAATTTTAGCTTTACATTTGCCAAAACGGCCAGAAAAACAACAAATCATTCAACAAATACATAAAATAAAAAATATATATGATACAACGAGTTCAAACCATTTTCCTGTTTTTATCGGCCATCGCGCTCTCATTGTATTTCTTTTTTCCCTTGGCAGCTTTTTTGCCAGCGCCTGGTGAATTGTATTACCTGCACGTGTTAGGCCTTGCCGAGAGCGGCGTACAGGCCTGTTTGATGGCCCCGTTGAATACCTTGCCCATGTTGATCTTGCCCGGGATTATCATCTTGATATCCCTGGTCACGATTTTCTTGTTCAAGAAACGGGTATTGCAAATGCGCTTGTGCGTGTATAATATATTATTAATGATCGGGATGTTGGGCATGCAGGCTTTTTATATTTACCAAGTATGGAAATTCCTCGACACCCCTGTCTTGTTCCGTTTTCCGGTATTGTTGCCGGTGGTTTCCGTTATTTTTACTATTTTAGCTTATCGAAACATTCGCGAAGATGAATTGTTGATCCGTTCAGTGGATAGGATACGGTAAAAATGTTTAATATTGAATAAGAAACTAAACGTAAATTTGGGATATACCCTAATTTTATCCCCCGAAGGTTTATCAAAGGGGGAAAACACAAAAAAATATCATCATGAACCGATTGGCCCAACTTTTCTTAGCTGTATTATTTACTTGTTCCTTACAAGCACAAAAAGTTGCTTCCTTACAAACCGAGGCCCCTTTGCCCGTGGATACTAACGTCCATATCGGGCAACTCGACAATGGCTTGAAATATTACATCCGTGAAAACGGTAAACCTGAAAACCGGGCAGTAATGCGCCTCGTGGTGAATGCCGGGTCGCTTCAGGAAACCGACCAGCAAAGGGGCTTGGCCCATTTCGTGGAACACATGTGCTTTAACGGTACCAAGCATTTTGAAAAAAACGAGCTGGTGAATTTTTTGGAAAAGATGGGCATCAAGTTTGGCGCGGATTTGAACGCGTATACTAGTTTTGGCGAAACGGTATACAAGCTCTTTATCCCTACCGATAAGCCGGGGCTGCTCGACACGGCCTACATGGTACTGGAAGATTGGGCCCATAATGTTTCTTTCGATCATGAAGAAATCGACAAGGAAAGAGGCGTGATCGTGGAAGAATGGCGGATGGGACTGGGTGCCGAGGATCGCATGATGAAAGAATACCTGCCCGAGTTGTTAAAAGGTTCACGCTACGCGGAACGCCTACCGATTGGCAAGATGGAAATCGTGAAAAATTCTGAATACCCTAGCTTGATATCTTTTTACGAGGAATGGTACCGGCCTGAATTAATGGCCGTTATCGTGGTGGGCGACGTGGACATCCGGGAAACGGAACAAAAAATAAAAGACCATTTCTCGGGCATCCAGAACCCACCGGATCCCGATCCACGAAAAGAATACCCCATTCCTGACAACCAGGGACCCTTGATTAGCGTCACTACCGACCCGGAAGCCGTGTACAACGTGGTACAATTGTTCATTAAACACGACAAACGAAAAGAAATCAAGGTGAGTGATTACAGGGAATTTTTTAAAATCCAGTTAATGAACAGCATGCTGAACACCCGCTACTCGGAAATATTGCAACAACCCGGTGCCCCCTTTATTTATGCTTCTTCTGGTTATGGTGGCTTCCTGGGAAGGGCAAAAGATGCATACACCTCTACGGCAGTGGCCAAGGAAGGGAAAATGGAGGAATCGTTTAAGACTTTGCTTTTAGAAAATGAAAAAGTGCGGCAATATGGTTTTACCCTTGGCGAGTTGGAAAGGACGAAGAAGGACTTGTTAAGGAGTTACGAGCAAGCTTTGAAAGAGGCCGACAAGACCGAATCGCGAACCTATGCTTCCGAGTACAAGAGAAATTATCTTGAAAAAGAGCCCATACCGGGCATCCATAACGAGTATACCTACGCGAATACTTTCGTCCCTGGAATTGAACTTGATGAAGTGAACCAGATGGCCCGTGAAATGATCATTGATTACAACTGGGCGATCCTGGTAAAAGCACCTGAAAAAGAAGGGGTAGCCGTGCCAACCAAAGACCGGGTGAAGGAATTGATCCGCGAAACCGGGAAAATGGAAGTAGAGCCATACCAGGACGAGGAAATGGATGCCCCCTTGCTGGATAAAAAGCCCATGGCCGGCAAGGTGAAAAGTAAAAAACATCACGAGAAAGGCGGGTTCACGGAAGTGGTATTTGAAAATGGTGCCACAGTCATCCTGAAACCTAATGATTACAAGAACGATCAGCTCTTGTTCTCGGCTTTTAGCCCGGGAGGCCATTCGGTATACCCCGATTCCCTGTTCATGAACGCGAAATATACCGCGAGCGTTATCAGCATGAGCGGGATAGGCCCGTTTAACAGCATCCAGTTGCAAAAGAAACTCGCTGGTAACACGGCCAGCATGTCGCCTTGGATCAATAGCTTGCAGGAAGGACTGGAAGGGAACTGTTCGCCCAGCGACCTGGAAACCTTGCTTAAACTAAACTACTTGTATTTCACGGGAAGCCGGGTAGACACTTCCGCGTTCCAATCTTTTATCTCGAGGATAGAAAACCAGGTGGCCAACTTGAAAGCGAACCCCCGCTACGTGTTCCGGGATACCCTGGTTAATATCCTTACCAGTAACCACCCCAGGAAACAGCTGATCCCGACGAAAGAAGATATAGCGGAGCTGGATATGGGCACTATACATGAAATTTTTAAAGACCGTTTTGGCAACGCCGGTGATTTTACTTTCTTGTTTGTTGGCAATTTTGAGGAAGATAGCATCATGCCCCTGTTGGAAAAATATATTGGCAGCCTGCCGTCTACCGGGCAACCGGAAAAATGGCAAAACGTGGAGCCCACCTTCCCGGAAGGGATCGTGGATTTTGCCCTGCACAAGGGCATGGAGCCCAAGAGCCTGGTTGTGCTGGCCATGAATGGAAAATTGAAATGGAAATATGAAGGGCGCTTACATTTTTCGCTTTTGGACAATATCTTGTCCATCAAGCTAAGGCAAAGTATGCGTGAGGAAAAAAGCGGCGTGTACGGGGTGGGGGTGAGTACCTCTACCGAAAAATTCCCCGATCCGGAATATGACTTGCAAGTTTCCTTTGGTTGTTCGCCAGAAAACGTGGACAGCCTGATAGAAATGGTTTTCCTGGAAATGAAAAGATTGCAGGACGAGGGGCCCACCCGTGAAGATTTAGTAAAAGTGAAAGAAACGGCTATTAACGATAGGGAAGTGGCCATAGAAAAGAATACGTACTGGATAAACCACCTGGAAAACCATTATTTCCGGGGCGATGATATCATTTCCATGGAAGAGTTTAAAAAATTGATCGGATCGGTCAGCGCGAAAGACATCCAAAAAGCCGCTAAAAGATACTTTACCATGGACAAGTACGTCCGGGCGGTGCTGTACCCGGGAAAGGGGGAATGATGGGCGGTTTTTAAAACGTTTGGGAAGAAAAATTACAGCCTTGATTTAAAAGGTGGTTAAAGAATCATGATTATTCCATGGTTTTTCGTGGCCAAATAATAATTTTGTAAGAAAATATTTGCCAGTGAAAGAAAAAATTGAAAAGGCCGCCCGGCTCATTCAGGAATCAAAACATCTTGGGGCCTTTACCGGGGCAGGGATTTCAGTGGAAAGTGGAATTCCCCCGTTTCGTGGGGAAAACGGCCTGTGGGCAACATATGATCCCATGGCGCTGGATTTGCAAAATTTTTATAGCAAGCCTTTGGAATCCTGGAAAGTGATAAAGGAGATATTTTATGATTTTTTCGGAAAAGCTAAACCCAATCGTGCCCATGAAGTATTGGCATGGATGGAGCAAAAGCGCTTATTGAAAGGTATCGTGACACAAAATATTGATAACTTGCACCAGGAAGCTGGTTGCACCATCGTGCACGAGTTCCATGGTAATTCCCGGAGGCTGGAATGTACACGGTGCAAGCAGCATTATGAAGCTAGCCTGGAAAGGGTCGCGAAAATTCCCCCTACTTGCGATGAATGCCAGGGTATACTGAAACCTGATTTTATTTTTTTTGGTGAAGGGATACCGCCCGATGCCTATAATCAATCCATGTCCCTGGCAGAGCAATCGGATGTTTTCCTGGTTATTGGCACCACGGGAGAAGTAATGCCTGCAAGCATGGTGCCCCAATTAGCGAAACAACAAGGGGCGTTCATTATAGAGATAAACCCTGAAAAATCCTCGTTTACTGGAAATATAACGGATATTTTTTTACAGGGAAAAGCCAGCCAGGTGATGGACGATATTTTTCAATTATTGAGCCTGGTATAAAAAGCATCTTTATTGCCAAACTCGTCGTTGTCGAGAATTTT
>CAZKIR010000205.1:2892-7238 GCA_964552835.1 uncultured Bacteroidales bacterium | reverse complement strand
ATTATTTTTACAAGGCTTCCCAGTTTTTATTCATTTTTAGTCGCGGATATAAGGAGTTACAGAATCGTACATGGGGTCGCCATAAAATATTTGAGCCGGTTTAAAATTTCGGAGTTGGGCTTTTACGGTAACCTTTTTATTTTCCACCGAAGGTAGTGCCAATATCCTGTTTATCCTTATATTACCGGTAAATGACAGTTCTACATCGTCCCATATTCCGGGCAAATAGTTCTCTTTTTCTTTATCGGTACCTCCGGCTGCCTGGCTGGGTAACCACACGCGTTCTCCAACTTTTATCATAATTTCGTTTTCGGCACCGTATTTTAATGCCCGCGAAACAGGAAATTCAACAGGGGTAAAACAAGCCATTGAAGTGCCCATATCATAGCCATTTATATACACCTGGGTTACAAACTGACTCTTTTTTATGGTAATCATTGCTTCTTTAGCCTGCATATCAGCAGGCACAAATACTTTTTTCCGGTACCAACTGTATTTTGGTTGGTAGCTGATATCATAAAAATTGTGTTGATCTTTTATCTCAGTATCAGCCGGCCGCTGGAAAAATTTATCGTAATCAGCAATCCTGGGCTCTGCCAGATGAATTAAACCCGGAACCGCGATTGTTCGGGTAAACTTTTTAGGCGGAAAGGCATTTGTAGTTTGATCAAATTGCCATGTGCCGTTAAGATCTATTGTTGTCCGTTCACTTGAATGTAGCGTATGATTACTGAATAAAAAAACTGCAAACACTACTAAAAATAAATGTCTCATAATGATATACGTTTAGCTAATAAATTATAAGTTTTAAACTTTTAAGCCCTCCTGAAGTTTTGAGATTTGCTATATATGTTCCGGCATCCAACTTACCATTAAGGTAAAATTCAACACTTTCGCCAGGGGCTACTTTTTTTTGAAATACCACCCGGCCTGTCAGGTCGATAAGCGAGATTTCTTCAATAAATTGTCCGGCTTTCTTTGATACTACAGTAATTAACTGATTACGAACAGGATTGGGAAATAACAAAATGTCTCCGTGCATGGCATCCTGCATATCAGGTGTGGATATCTCATTTGTTGAACTTACTAATTCATCTTCAATCAATTCAAGCTCAGTGATGCTCACCCATGGCCCATCGTATGCATGTGCCCCTGTGATGCTTAGTTTAATATAGCGCGCCGATATGGTTGAAATAGTGTCGGTAATGGGCTGAGCTGTTGACATATTCGAAGTACGGTCAATAATGGTCTGGAAATCACCGGCAGGGTTGTTTGAAGCTTCAATTAAATATTGATACGCCCGCTGTTGGTATGTCCATACCTTTACACCTGAAAATGATTTTTCTTCACCCAGGTCAATAATGGCCCATTGGGGAAAAAACTCGGCACTCCAACGATTTTCATCCGAGCTATTGCCATCAATCAAATTAAATGCATAATTCGGGATTTGTTGATCGGAGAAAGCATGTATTGCATTTCGTGATGGTTCAACACGTATTTTGAAATATCTCAATAAAGCTTCGATAAAATAATAATCGGCATAGTTTATTGGCACATCAATTTCGGAATTATGGGGCAGATGACCGGTTGCATGTTGAAGAATAAACCCTTTGTTGTTTTCATAAGACGATAAATACTGGCTGGAAGACAGGTTATAAAGAATTTTCTCCGCTGTTGAGAAATACTGCTCCTGCTTCCCGGCAGCAAACGAAGATAATTCGATTAATGCCGATGCTGTAATTGCTGCCGCTGAAGCATCGCGTGGCTCATCTGTTTGTTCGTGTTTGCTGAAATCCCAATAGAATACATTGTCATCGGGTAAATAGTCAATCATATAATCGGCAATGTTAATGGCCTGATCCAGAAACTCAGGAATATTTGTTTCGCGGTATACCATGGTATAGCCATACAACCCCCATGCCTGTCCCCTGGCCCAGGAAGTACTGTCTGCAGCCCCCTGAAAGGTTTGTTTATTGATGACCTCACCGGTAGAACTGTTGTAGTTTACCACGTGATAACTCGAAAAATCATCACGGAAATGATTTTCGCGTGTTGTTTCGGCATGCTTTACGGCAATATCGTAAAAGCTTGTATCACCGGTTGCTTTTGCAGCCCAAAACAATAACTCAAGGTTCATCATGTTATCAATAATCACGGGAAAATCCCACGAACCAAAATCCCACGAACGGATACATCCCACATTTTCATTAAACCTGCCCGCGAGGGTTGTTGCCGATTGCACCAGAACCGAAGAATAATCGGGCTGTGCAATTCGCCAGCCGTTACCAAAGCTGCAATACATCATAAAACCTAAATCGTGGGTACCGCCATTGTTTTTCTGCGCTTCGAGATTGGCTGTAAAATTTTGTGCTTTTTCTTTCCAAAAGTCAACCTGGGAATATTCATACAAATACCATAAACTGCCGGGGAAAAAACCACTTGTCCAGTCACTCGCTCTTACCAGCCGAAGTTCATCGTTTTCGACAGTTCGCGGATATAAGTCGTAACTGTTTAAATTTGAGAGCATATGTTGATATTGAATTAAAGCAAAGTCGAGACTTCCCTTCAATGAACGCGCACGGTATCTGTCTCGCTTCCAATAACATACAACGAACTGGCAAACTGAAAAAATACAACTAATATCCACCCGGACAGTTTCAATTTTTTTTTAAAAGAAAGAAGCATATTTATAGAAGTTTTATTAATTAGTGCGGTCTAAAAAGGGTTAGAATTGATTTACAGATTCTTTCCTTTGACGCCTTTTTAGACCGCATTCTTTAATCATTGAAAAAAATATAGAGAGGCAATTAGCGCCTAACCACAACCTTGTGAGTTGAAACCAATCCAGCATTATTAACTGTACTAATAATGTAAATTCCACTTTTAAATTCGGTAGTATTAATGGTAATGTTATTTTGATTTGGATGTTTTTTGCATACAATTCTGCCACTCAAGTCATACATTCTAAACTCTTTTATAACCATTACATCACGAAGTATAATTCTGTCGTTTTGGTATGCAATGGACAGTTCAGAGAGTGTATTTTCTTTTACAGATGTTGTAGGAGGACCTCCAACTAATTTTAATCCTCCCCAAGTGCCACTATTGCTATATGGTTCTTTGGGTTCCGATGCCCACGAAATCATATTTATGCGACCAGCTCCATCATCGTCGTTTAGTTGCACATCGAATGACATTTCTAAACCTTCTTTTACATTATCCTCAACCCAAGTTAACACCAATAGACTATCTGCATTGCCTTCAGCATCATCAAAAGCTTTGGTACCTGCTGCAATTCCTCCCCAGGGAAATGCAACTTCTAAGATATACGAGGAAGTAGATATATCTGATGCTTGTTTTGTCAAATGAGTCCATTTATCCATATCGCCTATACGGCGCAGGTAGCCCTTATCTGCATCTATAGCATCTTGCGTTTCCAGTCCGGGAGCAAGTCCTATTCCATGTAAACCATAAGCAACTCCGTCTTCACGACGACCCATTGCATCTAAGTATAGTTGAAAACCATCACCTTTCCAGAATGCCCATTCTGGATCCTCCCAAGTCCATATGATATCATCTTCAACCTGAAAAAACAAGTATAAGAAACTTGTATCCCATGCAGCTGCCCATTGCCCGCTAACACCGGTTCCATCACCTTCGTTTACTTTTTCTATGCCAACAAACTCAGCTTCTGCCCAAACCAAATCATAGTCCGATGCATCAATTTCCAATTCCTCTGTAGCGTAAGGAACTTCATATACCATATCCATAAAAGCCGGTAAGTCCTGTCCATAGGTTATTGTTGCATATGCAACCACCATAATTAATGTGTAAATTTTTTTCATAACATAAATTTTAAATTATTAGATATTTACAAAATCTTTATTTTTAGGCATAATGCCCATGATTTATATTTCGAGCTAATAAAACATACCTCGCCCGTATTCCATTGGGTAGGTTTTCATGTGTTTCTCCTTTCTTTTTTTAGTATATTCATTCTTTCATCAGTAAATTGGTATTAGAATAAGATTAATTAACAACAAGTCTAAATTTTTCATTACATAGTGAAATTGCTTCAATGAAAAATCATGACTTTCCGTTAGTATTGTAGTTTTTAATTAATTTCAAAAATTATTCTTTTATATCTAATTAAAGAAGGTTGCCCATCGTCCTTTACTTCTAAAATTATAAGTATATCCTTATCCTGATTATCAGGAACGACAAAATACGCTTTATCAGAAGTTTCATGAACGATCTTAATGTACGAATCCATTCCGGTAGCATCTTTGTAGTGCCACCAATGAAAGTACACCTTGTTTTCATCCACATCGGCAGCTTCAGCATAC
>CAZKIR010000205.1:2533-2882 GCA_964552835.1 uncultured Bacteroidales bacterium | reverse complement strand
ACCTTTTCTCCTTTTGATACTTTTCGTGATTCAGTTGAACTAACAATTTCAGGTGCATGATTTGCCTTGTCAAATGGCATTACACACCAATCCATGCGAGCTTCAAAATCGTTTTGGATTGCCGGGCACCATCGCCATAATGCTTTTTTATCATTGTTATCGTCAGAAGCATCTCTCCAGTAGTTTCCGGAAACAGTTTGAAATCTGCCGCCCCAACCTCCCAGGGAATAGTCGAGGTATGCATTTAACCCATTGTCGGCAAAGTGTAAGAATGCCGGGGTATCACCCTCGCTGATATTATTTTGCGGATACCAGGCACCAAGTGGCCCGTGATTCTCCTTTACGTGTT
>CAZKIR010000205.1:0-2523 GCA_964552835.1 uncultured Bacteroidales bacterium | reverse complement strand
TTCACTCATCAATTCCGGGTACGGATTGTGTTTTAAGGGTTCTGTATCGTGGTAATTCCAGGTCATGTGAAATGCATTGTTCTTTAAAATAACAACTTCAGGCATATTGGTAACTATCCAGTCTCCGGCTTCATCCTGAAAATCGATGGCAACTACCCTGACTTTTGAGATATTCTTTTTGTATGCATCCGGATGGTTCTTTCTGAACTTCCAAAGTGACTGTGCTACCGTATTTACACCTCCCCAGCAATTTATATGCAACAGTTGATCCTCAATTTTTAAAAGTTCTTTTAGGATTAACTCCGAACCCTCGGAATCGACATAAGGAGCATTTCCGGTCAGATGTTCGGGATTTTCGTTTCCCAAAACGGTAATTGATTTTAAAAAATCAACCGTGGGATAATCCTTGTTATGCAATAGCAGGTTATCTCTAACCTGATCATAGGCATCGTATGCTTCGTATATCCAGCCCAAACCATGTCCGTTTTTCTGCCATTTGGAGTTGGTTGCAATGATACCCCTCAAATCCATATCCGGGGTGTACAACAGAAATCTTACAAATGAGCTTCGGTCATCCACTTCGCCATCCTGGGTTATAATTACAACAGGTTTGCTATTTTCCTGAGTAAATACAGGTAAATCAACATAAATCAATAGTATAAAAATCAAGGTAATTCTGATCATAATCGTCATTTTTTAATTTTTAACCAGTTTTTGCGAAAACACCGATTTGTTTTGTATAATATTCAGAATATAAATACCATGTTGCAGATTCTCTCCAATTTTGCATGTGTTAAATGCACTGCCGTTCAATATCATTTTACCTGAATAGTCATACACTTCATAAATAAAATCTCCCTCAAGCTCAATATTGAAACTTGTTTTAACAGGATTTGGAAAAACATTTAACTGATTATTATTCTGATTATTAACACCTGAAGTAGATCCTGGTATTTCTCCTACCTCCTCCACCAGTGCAACTGCGGAAACCTCAATTGTATTTGCATAGGACTCGAGGGTGACAACCGACCACACATTTAACTCGTCAATTTCCTGATTACGAAAAGCAAACTGATCGGCAATCTGTCCGGGATTATCCATTCCTTCGGTTTGCACAAACAGGTTATAGGTTAGCGATACAAAATCTATTTCGAACCAACAATGGTATTGCTGACCGAAAATAAATGGAATAGAGTCGATATAGGCAAATTCGCCACCATTTCGGGCATCAATAAAGTTATTTTTATCGGAATTCCGGAAACGGATGCTAGCAGAATAATCATCCCATGCCACGATGGTATCCTGCGACAACAATATGGAACAATCCATTAACGCAGAGTCTTGTTCCAACTGATTGCCCGGAGCTAACTCAAAATAAAGGATGTGATAATCATAAAGCGCAATGCCAACATTTTCTTCCTCGGAAAGAAAACTATACTTATGTATGATTTGAGCATTTGATATTGTTATAAACCCCGTTAAAGAAATTACGACAAGTATTATCTTGGAAAGTTTAAAAATATTCCAAGAGATTTGGCATATACCAGTTAAAGCAATATTTTTTTTCATAATAATTTTAATTTCAAGTTGTTAAACAATTTACTTACTTTTTAAGCAATACCGGAAACTTTTACTTGCGCATATTATTTAATAATAACATTTACATTTCTGTTCCCGGACGAAGTTTTCACACTAACGCTATAAAATCCGGGGATAATTTTATCTCCCAGAGAGAGTTCTACTGTTCCTTTTTTTTCGTCAATTTGTCGGAACACCACACGCCCACTCAAATCTATCAGACTTATCTCTTTGATAATTTGCTGTTGATTATCCATTTTAAGGGTAAAAGTCCGGTTGTGAACAGGATTGGGGTAAATAATAATGTTTCCTTCTGAAGTTCCACTGCTAGGCCTGTGAATTATTGAAGACCCTATTTCGCCTTCTATTATCTCAACTTCGGTTATGCTTACCCAGTCGCCTGAATAACCATGCGCCCCTGTTACAACCAACTTGATATAGCGTGCCGAGGCAATAGGCAAAGTGTCGGTTATGGGCTGTTTGGCCGAAATATTCGCAGTACGGTCTACAATAACTTTAAAATCATCGACAGGATTGTTCGAAGCTTCAACTTTGTAGCGATAAGCCCTGCTCTGATAGGTATATACCTTTGTCCCCGAAAAGGTTTTTTCCTCGCCTAAATCAATAATAACCCATTGAGGAAAAAACTCGGCACTCCAGCGGAAATCATCCTGCACATTTCCATCTAAAAGGTTGGAAGCGTAGTTCGGATCCTGCTGTCCGGAAAATGAATGTATTGCTACACCAGGTTCAATGTGCACCATAACACTGTCCTTAAAACCACCATATATTGTTTCAATAAATACAAAACAGCTATCTACCTTTAAGCCTGCTGTAACCGTTCCATCAACATTTACAACTGCCACGCTCGAATCGGCAGTACTCCATTTTACCGAACGGGTAGTGCTATTGAGTGGCGTTAACGTATAGGTAAGTTTTGATTTT
>CAZKIR010000204.1:0-7251 GCA_964552835.1 uncultured Bacteroidales bacterium | reverse complement strand
TTTCAGTAAGTAAAAATACAAAAAATAATAAAAAAGGAAAGCACATTTCGTAATCATTCCAGATTAAATCACCATAATAATCTATCGTGAAGTTTTTAAATAATTCTTTACAATTTGGCCTGCACGAGATATTCAATCATGTCACAGTTCAAAATATTTTCCTTATATTTGCATCATTGTTGCATTTGAAATATGTTTGCATTTATGGAGGCGGTAGATATACTCAATAACCGGGGCCTTAAGCGGACCCCATGCCGGGAATGGATTATCGAGCGGATTATGGCCGCTGGCCAGGCCCTTTCCGAAACCGAGATACGGGAACAAGTGGCCGGGATGTTTGACCGCACCACTTTTTACCGATCCTTCAAAACCCTTGAGGAACATAATATCCTTCATAAAATAGTTGTTGATAATCAATTGGTCAAGTATGCCCTTGATAATGCCATAACCCATAAAGACAAACACGCGCATTTTTATTGCAATGAATGCCATACGGTAAAATGCATGGAAAATATTCCCGTGAAAAAATATAAGTTACCGGAAGGTTATTCTGATATGGAAACAGAAGTATTAATAAAAGGGACATGTGTAAATTGTGAAAAACCGGAAAACAATTGATAAGAATAAGAAAACATATCGCTTCCTTTTTATTTGTAATTTTCTTTTTCCCAATTACATTTCAACCCATTCATATCGTTTGGCATCATTCACATGGTTATAATGGCAAGCAATACCTAACTAATAAGATATTATCTGACAAAGATCCTCATACAAACCAGGAGAACATTTCGAAAGAGGAAAAATTATGCCCAATAGGCGAATATCAATTTTCAATAAATGATTTACCTGAGTTTCCCGTTTTTCGCACAGAAATTCCGGTATTTGCCTGTAATTACAATGAGATAGCTATACAGCAACCGTACAAGCAAGTTTTTTCTGATAAAATCCCCAGGGCACCACCGGTCCTTATTTCATAAATGAATTTTTTTTCAAGTTTTCAGGTGGTTTAACCTCAATTATTTCAAAATGGGCAAGTTCTTCATGCTTTTATTCGGCATGGGCATTTTATATAGTTACTCCTACGCGCAAACGCGTTATGAATTGAAAGGTAAGGTGGTTGATGAAAACGATAGGCCTTTACCCGGTGCGTCCGTGTTCCTGTATCCTGTTAAAGAAGGTACGATAACCGGTGCTAATGGGTTTTTTGTTATTGATAATTTATCAAAAGGCCAATATATTATTGAAATTTCCTTTATCGGCCATGCCCCGTTAATTGACACCCTCATGATAAAGGGGGACAAAACCTATAATGCGCGCTTGGAAATGACCAGTTTAAGTTTGCAAGAGGTGGTGGTTACCGATCATTATGCCGAAACACGAAAAAAAGAAGAACCGCTCAATATTGAAATTGTAAATGATGATTACCTGAAACAAAATTTAGGGGGCAGCCTGATGAATTCGCTTGAAAGGTTGCCCGGGGTAACAACCATTGATATTGGCTCGGGCCAGTCAAAGCCTGTTATCCGGGGACTTGGGTTTAACCGCGTGGTGGTGGTTGAAAATGGCATTAAGCACGAGGCACAGCAATGGGGCGCTGACCACGGGCTTGAGGTTGACCAGTATGCCATTGACAATATTGAAGTTATAAAAGGCCCGGCATCGCTCACCTATGGTTCCGATGCCATAGGCGGAATAATTGACATGAAGAACAGGAAACTGCCTGCTGAAAATTCATTTGGCGGAACAATCGACTTGTCTGGCAAAACAAACAATGATTTTTTGGGCACATCTGTTTCATTGTTTGGCCGCGAAAAGTGGTTTTTTGCCTCTGTCAGGGCAACACTTCTTGGTTATGGCGATTATAGGGTCCCGACTGACAGTGTTGATATATACTCCTATCGGGCCGCGTTGCACGAAAACCAATTACGGAACACCGCGGGCAAGGAACGAAACCTGCATTTGTCGTTTGGAATAATCCAGGAACAATTTCAAAGTAAATTTAACGTGAGCAGCGTGAACAACAAAGGTGGTTTTTTTGCCAATGCACATGGATTGGAGCCCCGTAATGTAGATACCGGTTTGCATGATAAATCAAACAGGGATATCCAGTACCCCTATCAAACCGTTGACCATATTAAAGTGACAAATTCCAGTTTCTATCGATGGGAAAAACTGAAACTTGCATTTGATCTGGGGTTTCAGCATAATTTTCGACAGGAGTGGAGCCCCTACGTGCAACATGGTTATATGCCCGCGACCTTTCCCGATACCCTGGATTTTAATCCTGACCTTGAACGGCAGTTTGAAAAACACGTGTACTCCGGAAATGTGAAGTTTCTCTATCCTTTTTCTGGCAAAACCCAGTTTAGTTTTGGAATTAACAGTGAATACCAGGACAACCAAATTGACGGGCGCGGTTTTATAATTCCAGCCTTTAGTCAGTATGTTTTGGGTGGGTTTGTTTTTGCCAGACACGATTTTTCTGATAAAAGTCTGGTACAGGCAGGTATCCGGTATGACCATGGTAATATTGTTACATCCCTGTACAACGATTGGTTCCCTTCCCCGGTTGACAAGAATGGTGAAACAAAAATGCGGTATTTGCAACGGTCAGGAAATATTAACCGCGGTTTTTCTAATCTGACGTGGTCTGCCGGGTATAATTACAACCCCGGGAAATGGTCATATAAAGCCAATATGGGTAAAAGTTTCCGAATGCCAATTGCCAAAGAACTATCTGCAAATGGTGTTAATTACCATCGATTTAGTTACGAAGTCGGCAATGCTGAATTATCTCCAGAAATATCTTATCAGCTTGATGCCGGGATAGAGTATCGCTCAAAGAAATTTGCAATTGGAACAACACCATTCCTAAATTACTTTACCAATTACATTTATCTAAATCCTTCATCGGAACATGACAGGCTCTATGGCAATGGGAACCAGGTATTTTATTATACACAAAGCAATGTTTTGAGATATGGAACGGAACTACATGCACATTACGAACTTTTCCAATCATTGCAAATTGGGATTATTGGCGAATATGTGTATTCAGAACAAATGTCGGGCGAAAAGAAGGGTTTTACACTACCCTTTTCACCACCACCATCGGGTATTTTCAACATAAAGTATCATAAACAAAAAATAAAGTTTGTTGAAAATGCTTATTTGTCTATTGATTACAGGTTAACAGCGCCCCAAAACAATGTGGTGCCGCCGGAAGAAATAACTACTGGCTATCAGGTAATTAATCTTGGACTGGGAGGCGATATTATGCTGAAAAATCAAAAATTAAGCATCACTATGCAGGTACAAAACCTGTTAAACAACAAGTATTTTAATCACACCAGCTATTACAGGCTGATTAACCTTCCTGAAGCGGGCAGAAATTTTATTATTAATGTTTCTATCCCCTTTTCAGGAAAAATTAAACAATAATAATTATGTACAAACATTTAAATTTTAAAATTATGAACACCAGAGTATTTCTTATTGCAATTGCTTTCGCATTAGGTTTGTTTTTTACCTCATGTGAAAAAGACGATGAAACAAACCCAAAACCAGTTGTAACACTATCTGAACTGGGTTATGAAAACAGCAAAATTGGCTATGTTGGCTCAGATTTACACATTCAGGCAGAAATCCTTGCCGAAGGTAAAGTTGATAAGGTAACCATTGAAATCCACCCGGAGGGTGAACATGAAGAAAAAAGTGCTTCTGTTGTTTTACATGAAGGCGAATGGGATTTTGATACTACCTATACTGAGTTTTCGGGTATGATAGACCCAACCTTTCATAAACATGTTGATATTCCCATGCATGCCGATACCGGGCATTATCATTTTCATTTTATCGTTACTGATATGGATGGACAGCGAACAACCGTTGTAGAAGAACTTGAAATACAACAACCTGATGATGCCGTTGCCCCAGAAATTACTAAATTATCAGCTCCGGATTCTGGTGCTGTTTTTAACGATGGCGAAACAATCACGATTTCCGGCTCTGTAAGCGATGATAAAGCACTGGGCGGCATGTATATTGGCTTGGTGCGTGCAGACCAGGGTTTATCCGATGCCGAGGTGAATGCCAAAAATACCATTACCCTTTTGCATACGCATGATTTTGACAGTCCGAAAGCTCACGATTTTTCGGCAAGCATTAATGTGGGAGCAGCACAGGACAATAATATAACACCAAAAGATATTTCCGGTGATCTTGATGGTGCTCCTGCTTGGCAATCTGCGAATTACTACATTGTGGTAAAATGTAAAGATGCTTTTGGCGGAAACTGGACTTTTTCAGATCATTATCCGATTGTAATTAATCTTTAATTAACTTAGTGTCTGTCCATAAAGGCCCCTGACTGCGTTACGCTCCATTTGAAACTCAGTCATTTATTAATTAAACTCCTCGCAAGCCTTGTCAGGAAACTTTCTGAACAGCTACTTAAGACTTTATGGATGGACACTAATTAACTTAGGGCAGGCTTATTGTTTGTCTGCCCTTTAAAATTTTTTTAAAATGAAAATCTTAAAATTAGTATCAATAATCATCGTTTTATCATTATTTCTCGGTTCTTGCGAAAAAGATGAAGTAGACAAAGTAAAACCAAGCATTGACTTAAGCCTTCAGGATGCATTCCCTGTAAATTGTGATACCTTGTATTTTGGGGAAACATTTAAATTTAAGGCATTATTTAGCGATAATGCAGAATTGGGTTCGGTAACTGCTTATAGCATTGATATTCATAACAATTTCGACCATCATTCGCACAGTACAGAAGTTACAGAGTGTAATTTAAATCCTAAGAAAGAACCGGTTAACCCATTCTTGTTTATCGAAAATTATGATATTCCAGCAGGCCTTTCCAAATATGAAACCAACTTGTCCATTTCTATTCCTTCCGGTGATAAAAATGGGGATTATGATGAAGGGGATTATCATTTTTTTATAAGCCTTACAGATAAAGAAGGATGGTCGGCACAAAAAGGGTTAAGCGTAAAAATCTTGTACCGGTAGGTTTTTAAATGATCCGGTTTTTTAAGCTCATTGTTTAGGACTTAGCACAGAAGTTGGTAATCTTGTTTCCATTTTAAAGTGGTCAAATTCGGCCACTTTAATTTTAAATAAAACTCCTGTTTTATAAGGAAATTACTTTTCCGTTCTATTTCGTTTTAAAATTAATCATGTTATAATTATTAATAAACCCACTTTTTTCTATTGTTTTCTGTGATTAAACATTATTATAAATCACGGGGCGGTAAAACCATTATAATATGAAAGCGAAACTACAGCGTATCGGGATACAATAATCCCGGCCAAAGGTGCGGGATAAATGGCGAGAGCTTCCCCGAGAGGCTTTTTGCCTCACGGCAGCCTATTCGATTGGGGCATCGTGCTTACTAAATTTCAATTCCGGTAAAATTACAAGAATCCCATCCTCTAATTCTTCTTTCTGCCAGTATACTATGTAGTTTATTTTCGATTCATTTTATGCAGGATGTTTTACTTTAATTGCCATTAAATGTTTGACAATATGAATACCTTTTGATTTGGTCCAGCTACTTCACTATCAAGGTATAATGAACTTTGGCGCGAGAACTGGAGCTCGAATAACCACTTCGCCCCCAATGTTTTATGACCGCTTGTTACCGCCAGTACTTCATTCTTTCTTAAGTTTCTTGAGTCGTGTTTGATAAGACTGAAAATAATTTCTTTGTGTTTTTTCATCCAAAAAAGAAGAAAAGTTAATTTTTCAACTAAGTCAGTCTGATTAAGCATTGTATTTAAGTTGTCATAAACTTTTTCATTATATCAAATAATTCAAGGTAATTTCCTGAATACTTATAGTGCTCTCCATGTGTTTGGGGTGTTCTTCCTGAAAGTGATGCAAAATCCTCTTGCTCTAATTTTCCAGCCTGTCCAGCCGGCAGCGAACCGTCTTTTTTTAAATCAAATCTCTTTGTAATATATGCAGGAGAGCCATTTTTGAAAAATATTAGTGCATTTTTAGCTGCTTCTATTCCATAAGCTTGTTTTGCAATTTGCATTGTTAAATGTTCATTTGCAGGCATGCACTCTGGTCTTTTTCCTGCACCCGGAATAGGTTTAAGAATATATTCTCCTTGTTCTCCTTCATTGATGAGCCGTAATTTGTTTTTATCAAGTAACACTGAAAATTTCTCTTGTACACCAGAAATTGACATTCGTTTACGATTGTCATTAAATAATTCATCCGTTTCTGAATTTGAAGATGGTGAATCGTAAGGCAATATGTGATTTACTTTTCTTCCTTTAAATACTTTTGACAGACATGCCCTGCTATAAGTTGTATGGCCTTCAGCTAAAGTACCCGGACAATATTTAATTTCATTTAAAATCATATAATTATTCTATTTTAATAACTCTAATTGCACCAATATTATCATTCCTTGCCGTTGTAAGAAGTAAACTAAAATAATCGTTTAAGTCCAATTTGTTTAGCTTACAAACTATCTGTTTATTTGACCCCTCCGGTAGCATGTTAAAAAAAAAGGAAATAAAAAACCTGAATGATATTCTTGTTGAGTTTTTGGCAATGTTAAACTAATAGCAGGTTTGGTTTCATCACTTATCCATGAATTATCATATTTAAATGTGAAAGAACCATCATCATGCTGAATTAACATGCCTGCATCTTGGTTTTTATAAAGTATTTTTGCCTTTCTCATCTGTTATGTCCGTTTTAACTTTTAAACAAACTTCCAACCCTAAGACATCTGATATTTTCTGAATAGTCTGTAAAGTAGGGTTACCTTTACCACTTTCAAATTGCTTTAATGTTCTTAACCCAACTCCTGAAAGTCTTGCCAAATTTTCTTGGTTAACCTTCAGGTTTTTTCTGCGTTTCTTTATTATATTAATGAAATTCTCAAAGTGCATAATATTGCTCTTTTATTTGTAATAAATATATAATATCCTGACTTTAATCAAAAAATAGAGCAATTAATTGCACTTATAATTGTAATTAAGTACGATTGTTTATAAACCTATGCCATAAGTGCAATATATGGCACTTTTATTTGTATTTGGTGATAAACGACGCTTGGCAATATGAAACGGTTGGGTTTTCGGAGCGCACTCCTGTCCACCGACAAGAATGCCGAACCGAGAACCAAACCCTCACAAACTACAGAATTCCAACTGTTTTATATTTTGAGATATGCAAACCCATCGTGATTTTATAATGGCGTCTATCAAAGCCGG
>CAZKIR010000203.1:254-7294 GCA_964552835.1 uncultured Bacteroidales bacterium | reverse complement strand
GCCTCGGCCAGGATAAACAATTGTTCGGCATACGTCATGAAACATACCGGGGAATTTTTGCTCCCGTAAAAATTCCCGGCAAAATTTTCGCCGTTTTGAAAAACTTCCCGGCGCAAGTCCTCGTTGGGGTTATTTCCATATCTCTTGGACACGAATTCACTAAATGCAAAGCTTTCCACGCAATCGTCAATGCGTTGTTCGGCAAATTGGTACATGGGGTTTGCTTCCAAATCATTAGTCCCGAAATAGAATTCCAAATCATCATGGTTTGATTGCATGAGGGGTAAATTTTGGGCATAGTAAAGGATTGAATCATAAGCAGCCTGGCCTTTTCTTTTGGTCAAGTGCAGGGCATAGCGCATTTTCAATGCCCCGGCGGCCTTTTTCCATTTTTCCGTGTCCGCGTTGTAAACCATGTCGTTCTCAAAAGCGTAAAAATTACTGTCCGGGTCCATGCTGAGTTCCACCAGCGCCTCGTTTAATAATTGTTGGACGCTTTGGTAAATGGAATCCTGGGCATCATATCCTGGCGAGCGGTATTTTTTTCCTTGCAGGGCCTGGGAGTATGGTATGTCGCCCCACAAATGGGTTGCGGTGCCCAGTGTAAAGGCCATCAACACCTTGGCCGCCCCGCTATAATGCGGAGATTCTTTGCCTGGTTCGTTGGCTTTGTCGATCAATAATTTTAAATCAAATAAAACCTCAGCGTAAATTGAATTCCACAGGTTTGTCACGTCGCTGCTTAAAAAATGGTAATTGGTCCCGATAATTTTGGCTTGCTCTTTGTCCCCGGTAATGTATTGCAGCCACATGGAGGTGGTGCCTGCCACGTCAAACCCACCGTATGTATAGGCCAGGTTGGCTTCCGCGCTGGCCAGTATCTCGAATAAATTTGGGTTTTCCGGGCTATCAGGGTCAACGTTCATGCCCGGGTCTATCCATTTTTCACATGCCGTGAAAAATATGCCCAGCGCGAGTAAACAAATAGCCACGTGTTTGAATGTAATGCTTTTCATGATTTCTTGAATTTATATTGTCAAAATTCTTTTATTAATCCTAGAACCCCATCTTTATACCAAATGTATAGGATTTTGTGCCCGGCATGTTAAAATAATCGATGCCCTGCGCGTTGCTGTTGCCAAAAAGGCTGGTTTCGGGGTCTACTCCCGTGTAAGGGGTCAACAAGATCAGGTTTTTGCCGGTAAAATACACCTCCAGTCTTTTAAAAAAGATATTGTTTAATATTTTGTCGGTTAGTTGATAACTTAGTGTTACTTCCCTTAGCCTCAGCCAATCCGTACTTTCCACGAAGGGCCCGGCCGGGCCGGTAAAAACGCTGCCGGGGCCATAGCCGTTGTACCAGGCCTCGTCCAATTCTATTTCTTTCTCGTTCGCGGCACCATAACCATCCTTTTCCACCAGGTATGTTTGTCCATCTGTCACTTGTTGTTCAAAATGCTTTATTTCCCCTTCCGGTGTAAGGTGCCCCATGTGCCCTTCCCAGGTTTCTGTATCGGTTTCCCTGCCCTCGGTATCCTTGTGGTTACCAAAATAATATAAAGCTCCCCTGGTGCCGTTCCACATTTGGCCGCCTTTCTTGATGTCGAGCAAGGCTGATAGGCTTATGCCCTTGTACATGAAGGCATTGGTTATGCCCATGGTGTAATCGGGCTGTGCATTGCCGATGATCCCGTTTTTAATGTCCATTACCGGGTAACCATAACTAGCCGAGCGGGGATCATCATTGATGATATAGTTTCCCGTTTCGTCCTTCAAGAAACGGGTGCCCCATAATGCGCGGTACCGTTCGCCTACTACTGCAAATACTTGTGGATCCACGAAACCCGTGTTCAAGGAAATATGTTCGGCGTTTTCTGACAAGGATTTTACGATGGTGTTGGGGTTCGCGAAATTCACGTTAATGTTCCATGTAAAATCATTGGCTTTTATGGCGGTTATATTCAGGTTTAGTTCCAGGCCTGAGGTTTCCATGGTGGCAGCG
This sequence comes from uncultured Bacteroidales bacterium, assembly GCA_964552835.1. Lineage (GTDB taxonomy): Bacteria > Bacteroidota > Bacteroidia > Bacteroidales > CAYFUP01 > CAZKIR01. Next base: position 5,292 of record CAZKIR010000203.1, on the reverse strand, counting down.
TTACGGTACTCGTGGGTGTAACCTTGCGAGGAGGGCACGGGCACGCTCATTAGCAAGTTCTCGTTCGTGTTATGAAAATAAGCAAAATCTAAGTTTAGCCGGTTGTCTTTAAAGCGCAAGTCGATCCCCGCCTCAAAGGTTTTTTGTTTCTCGGGCAATAAGTTTTCGTTCCCCATCACGTTCGAGAAAGTGAACCCGCTGTAATCGTTAAAAGGAAAGGCAATACCGTTGGTCCAACCATCACCAAAGCCAGCTTGGTACCAATACGAGCGGGTCAGATAAGTGCCCGCGTCGTTGGCGGTAACGGCATATGAAGTCCTGAGTTTACCATAGGGCAACAAGGGAATGTCATTTAAGCCTGGCAAATCAGTAAACACGAAGCCTAAACTGGCCGATGGATAAAAGAAACCATTGTTATCTGCTGGCATGGTAGTAGACCATTCCTGGCGCCCGGTCACGTTCATGAACAAGAGGCTTTTGTATGAAAATCCCAGGTCGCCGTAAAAGGCCGCGGTACGTTTCTCGTTTGTCCCTTCAAAACCCCTGGTTTGGTTACTGTTGGCCAGGTTTGGAAAATCAAAGGTATTAAGTCCCACGGCGCTTCCGCTCGTGTAATTGTATGTTGATTGAAAAAGGTTGTTGCCCAAGTTCAGGCGCAAACCCATCCCGTTGGCAAATTTTTTCTGTATGTTGGCCAATAAATCGGAATTAATATCCTGACTTTTTTCATTGCCCTTGGATGCCTTTCCGTTAATATAATTGTTCGAGTTCTTCTCAAAAAAGTCTTTAAACTCGCTCGAGTACCAGTCGGTGCCTATCCTGTATGTGAAAGATAACCAGTTTGTAGCGGTATAATTCAGCGATACGTTGCCTATGATTCGATCAATATTGTTGCGGTAGAAAATATTATTTGTTACCCAGTAGGGGTTGTCATAACCTTCCCCGCCCCTGTAGTTTCGTTGGCTTCCATCGCTAAATTGATACCCCAGGGAATTGTTAAAATTCGGCGGGGTCCTTGTAAGCCCCAGCATGAGCCCCGACAAGTTAGAGCCTTGCTGTATCCGGTTAGCTGTATTTTGCAGGTAACTGATATCAGCAGACGTTGAAAAATTTTCTGATAGTTTGGTTTGGGAACTCAACTTAAAGGTATTTTTATTAAAGGTGTTATTTGGCACGATGCCCTCGCTCGTTCGGTTCGAGTATGAAAAATAATACGATGCACCTTCATCGCCACCTGAAAGGCTAACGGAATTGGAATAGGTCATTCCATCTTGGAATATCTCGTAAGGGTTATAGAGTTGGATATCACCGCCGGATAAATCCTGGTTATAGCCGAAATAGCTTCCTGGTAGTTCATCACTATAACCGGGTTTATAAACGATACGACCGTTCGGGTCCCACTTGTCAAGATAGGTGGCCATGTCCACGTAAGTGTTATTATTATCAAATGGAAAGTAGTCCGGGTCCCAGGTGTAGGTTAGCTTGTCAACACGCGGGCCCCAGGTAGAATAATTCATGATGGAATAACCATCAGGCGAACCCACCGGGTGCAATCCATTTTCTTTCGCGTTAAGCATGGAGCCTTGCACGTACTTGTTTTGCAAGGGGGGTAATTGCGAAACTTGATCGATGGCCACGGAGGAGTGTACCATGACTTTTACCTGGCCGTCTGCCTTGCCAATGCCTTTTTTAGTGGTGATCACGATAGCCCCGTTAGCGGCCCGCAAACCGTAAAGGGCCGTGGCCGCACCGCCCTTTAAAACGGAAATATCTTTGATATCGTCGGGGTTTAAATCGCCAATCCGGTCAGAGGTGGCCACACCTTCCACGCCATATGAGCCGCCCCCGCCTTCAATGGGCATCCCGTCAATCACGAATAGTGGACGGTTGCTGCCGGTAAGGGACGAGGAGCCCCTAATTTCAATAAAAGATGAGGAGCCGGCCGCCCCGGAGGAACTATTTATCCTTACCCCGGCCACTTTTCCTGAAAGGGAATTGATGACATTTTCACTGTTGCTTTTATTGATATTTTCTTTATTAATTTCTTGCACGGCATACCCCAGGGCTTTTTTCTCGCGGCGAATGCCTATGGCCGTTACCACCACTTCTTCCACTTCCAGTAAATCCGGGGCCAGGCTCACGTTTATCTCCTTCTTGTCCCCGATCTCGACTGTCTTCGGGAGCATCCCGATAAATCGGAATTCCAATTCATTAGCACCTTCCGGCACCTTGATCGAGTACCGGCCGTCCAGGTCGGTTATGGTACCTGTCGTGGTCCCTTTTACCAGCACCGTGGCCCCGGGCAAGGGTTCACCGTCTTCAGCGCCCAATACGGTGCCCGTGATGGTTTTTTCCTGGGCAAAGAGTTGAATGCTGAGCAGCAGAATAAGCAAGGAGTTCAAGATTCGCTTCATGATAAAATATTTTAATAAAATACTTGGCAAAATAACCGGATAAAAATAAGAAAAAAAACAAAGCGTGTAAAGCTTGGCACATAATATATATAATTTTACAGTGTCCGGTTAAAAAAAATCTCATTATAGTGTTTGAATTTTAACCGGGCCCCTACTGATAATTTTCACTAATCTTATTATAATCGAAGAAAGGTAGAGAAAATTTTTAAGAATAATACAAGTAAGGTTTTTATGGGGCAATTTCGTTAGAATAGAAGGGCTATAATATTTTTATTACATTTGGCCATTATTATTAAAACAAACTGGAGGGATCGAGATGATCATAAAACAATTATCTATTTTTCTAGAAAATAAATCTGGCCGGTTAACCGAGGTGCTGGAGATATTGGGCGAAGAAAAGATTTCGATAAAGGCCCTTACCATTGCCGATACTTCCGAGTATGGTATCCTGCGCCTTATTGTTTCTGACCCGGAAAAAGCGTATTCCTTGCTCAAAGAAAAGAATTTTTCGGCCAACCTTAATGACGTGATTTCTATAGCCGCACCGAACGAGGCCGGGGCTTTTGCCAAAGCCCTTAAACTGCTTTCCGAGGATGGCATTAGCGTGGAATACATGTATTCTTTTTCCCATGGTAAAAAGGCTATCCTTGTTTTGCGCACCGATAACCGCGACCGGGCCCTGAAAGTGTTCCAGGAACACGAGATGGAATTGATAAGGGCAAGTGATTTATACAAAATATAACTTCAAAAAAAATCGGGAATACATGATCTGGAATGAGACTTTCGAGTGCATGGACCGGGAAGGAACCCGAAAAGTCCAAGGCAGGCGTTTAAAAGATATCGTTGAAAAAGTATATCATAATGTTCCGTTTTACCGTGGCAAGATGCAAGAAAAAGGGCTAGTGCCCGAGGATATCAAGGACATTGATGATTTAAAATTGCTGCCTTTTACCACTAAACAAGATTTGCGCGACAATTACCCCTTCGGGCTTTTTGCCGTTCCCATGAGCGAAATCGTGCGGCTTCACGCTTCTTCCGGTACTACTGGTAAGCCTACCGTGGTAGGTTATACCCGCAAGGATTTGTCCACCTGGTCGGAAGTGGTGGCCCGGACCCTTGGCTGCGCCGGGGCAGAGAAAAATGATTTTATTCAAGTGGCTTATGGTTATGGTTTGTTTACCGGTGGCCTGGGCATTCATTACGGGGCTGAAAAAATCGGGGCATCCGTGATACCTATATCCGGTGGCAATACAAAAAGGCAATTGCAATTGATGCGCGATTTTGGCAGCACGGTACTGGCCTGTACCCCTTCGTATGCTTTATATCTTGCCGAGGCCATTGAAGAAGGGGACATTGACCGTGACGAGCTAAAGTTACGGGTGGGCGTGTTTGGTGCCGAACCCTGGACCGAAGAAATGCGAAAAGAAATTGAGGCTAAATTAAGGCTTACCGCGATAGATATTTATGGCCTAAGCGAGGTAATGGGGCCAGGAGTTGCCAGTGAATGTGCCCACCAACAAGGATTGCATATTTTTGAAGACCATTTCGTGCCCGAGATTATCCACCCGGAAACCCTGGAGGTAATGCCAGAGGGAGAAGAAGGGGAGTTGGTGTTTTCTACCGTAACAAAAGAAGGTTTGCCCGTTATTCGGTACCGCACCCGCGATATTACCAGCTTGAACCATGAAAAATGCCCGTGTGGCCGTACCAGCGTGAGAATGAAAAAATGCACGGGGCGTTCGGACGATATGCTAATTATCCGTGGCGTGAACTTGTTTCCATCACAAATTGAAAGCGTGCTGCTCGAAATGAGCGAGACCAAGCCATACTACCTGCTTATCGTGGAACGGGAGCATAACCTGGACACCCTTACCTTGAAAGTTGAAGTAGAAGAGGAATTTTTCATGGATAAAATTAGCGAATTGCAAGCCCTTACCCGAAAAATACAGGATAACCTGGAAAGTTCCCTGGGATTGCGCATTAACGTGAAGCTGGTGGAGCCCAAAACCATAGAGCGTAGCGAGGGCAAATCGAAACGGGTTATCGACAAGAGGTGATATTTATTTGTTGGTAGGCAGATTACATGGATTGATTAAAGCAAAGTGTTGTTTTATTGTTGAATATTGATAACGTGAACGGTATGAAAGAAACACCGGTAGCAAGGGAAATAGTAGAGAGAAAGATAAAAGAAACCGGCTTGCCAGAAATCGGTAGGGCTTCTATCAGGGAGCTGGTAAAATTGGTGACAGATATTGAGTCGGAAACGGGGATAAAATACGTGCGTATGGAAATGGGCGTGCCTGGCCTTGAGCCATCCGAAGTAGGCACGAAAGCTGAGATAGCCTCCCTTGAAAAAGGGGTTGCCTCAAAATACCCGCCCATCGAGGGCTTGCCAAGTTTTAAAAAGGAAATATCCCGTTTTGCCAGGAATTTCCTGGATATCGGGGTAAGCCCGGCATGCTGCGTGCCTTCTGTTGGTTCCATGCAGGGTGGCATGGCCTTGTTCATGGTAGCGTGCCGCCGCGATACTGCCAAAAACAAAACCCTTTTTATCGATCCGGGATTTCCGGTCCAAAAACAGCAACACCACGTGTTGGGCCTGGATTATGAGCATTTTGACGTGT
>CAZKIR010000203.1:0-244 GCA_964552835.1 uncultured Bacteroidales bacterium | reverse complement strand
ATTACCGGGGCGAAAAGCTAAGGGCAAAACTCGAGAGCTACCTGGAAAAAGGCGATATCTCTACCATCTTGTACTCGAACCCGAACAACCCCTCGTGGATTTGCTTCACGGAGAGAGAGCTGCAGGTTATAGGCGAGTTGGCCAGCCAATACAAGGTAGTGGTTGTGGAAGACCTGGCATATTTTGCCATGGATTTTCGAAGCGATTATTCGGTGCCCGGCAAACCACCATACCAGCCCACGGT
>CAZKIR010000202.1:0-7332 GCA_964552835.1 uncultured Bacteroidales bacterium | reverse complement strand
AGAATTGATATTGCTGGATGGCTTGCCCCTTGTTCCCCTACTTACAGATGATTTTGTTACCAAGGTGGACAGGTATGATTACGGGGGACGGGATGAAAACGGAAAAGTGATCCTGGAAGAAAACCCGGGGGGAAAGCTTTATGATGTAGTTGAGGCTGACCCTGTAGTTGGAGCAGAAGCGGTTTGGAACCTGATGAATAATTGCAGCTTGTATGGACAAAGCCCTTTTAAGGCAGGAAGTACACCTTATCATGATAAACCATTTATTGTTCCCGGTAAGCTGGAAGCTGAGTATTTTGACCACGGTGGCCAGGGGTTTGGTTATTTTGATACTTACTTCAAGTCTTGGTCAGAGACGAAAAAGTCGACGATTACCGCGTTCCGCCCCGTTACCCATGTCGATTTTAAAAAACTGGATACCGAAAATGCCACGGGATACGCCGTGTCAAAAACCCAAACATGCGAGTGGTTAAATTACAAGATTGAAGTAACGGATGACGGATATTATAACGTGTCGGCGCATGTAATGGGAATTGATAAAATCAATCATATTACCCGAGAAGTTATGCCATCCGCGGGTATTCGTTTCTTGCTCGACGGGAAAGATGTTTCAGGGATCATTGACGTGCCCGTGGGAGACAAGGAATGGGTTGACCGGGGAACAGAAAAAATTTTTATGAAACAGGGGGTGCATGATTTCCGGATTTTTATCCACCAGGGGAACATGGACATTGATTACATTGAATTCAAGAAATAATATTATATTATCATGAGAAGAGTTATTTATATTAACCTATTCGCCTTTGTTTCAAGTATGCTTTTTTCTTGGCAAGGTGCGAATAATGGGGCTTTTGCCCAAGTAATAGATGATTACATGCTGGTACCATGTACTACAAACGCTGAAGTTGTAAATGATGTGCCAAAGTTTGAACAAAACGGTACAGAAAAAAATTACACGGTGTGGAAGGTGCCGGGGGGCGAGAATGGCCCTTGCGAAATATGGTGCCGGGGGGGATTTGGCGATGACCTTTGGCAAGGTGGTGTTGAAAGCCCTACTGGGGACACTGCTTTCATGATGAGCCGGGAAAATTTGATAATTAATGATGAACTGGCCGAGTGGGGTGGTTGGATGACCACCATGTTTGATTTTGATCCGGCCAACCCCTTGCCCGCGGACGAGATGGAGGCAATTAAACAGGGTGACAGGGTTTTTGCCATGGATGTATATTTTGAAGAAAGTGGCGATTCCCCTACTTTCCAGGAAATGGCTGATTGGACGGACGGGAACATGAAAATGCCCGGTGGCATAAAATTCCAGGTAAGGCTTGGTAACCAGGAGGCTTTCGCGGAAGGGGGAACAGAATGGTTCATCGCGAAAGAAGCATATCTTGAACAGCCGGGGAAATGGCAAACATTATATTTTGCCCGGGATGATCTCGCTGAAACAGGTTTAGATTACACGACACCGGCCAGTGAAGTGGACCGGTTCATGTTTGTCCCGGCCTACGCGTACCCTTTTGGGGACAATAATAATATCTACATGAAAAATGTTCGTTTAACGACCACGCCCCCCGATACGGTTGCACCTGGTTTCGTGGGCGAATCTCCTAAAATTTTAAATGCCGGGGCAGCTTTTCTTGATTTTTCTTTTGAACTGGATGAAGCCGGAACATTTTATTACACGGTATCAGGAGAAGGCAATGCCATGCCCTCCAAGGACAACATGATAACATATGATTCAGTACAGGTATCCTCTGCCTGGGATTCTAACGTGATTAGGCACCAAGGGTTAAACCCTGCCACGGCTTATAAATTTTATTTCATGAACAGGGACAAAGCGGGGAATACTTCTGCCATTGAAAGTATTTCCTTTACCACGGGAAGTGTTGATATTCAGCCACCTTCCTTTGCAGAGGGTACCCCGGAAGTGTTAAACATCACCGCCTCCAAAGCACGTTTGTCTGTTGCTATAGACGAACCGGGTGTTGTATATTTCCTGGTTCAGGATTCTGCCATGGCAGTGCCAGTAGTAAGCGATGTGTTACAGGCCCGAAAGGAGAATATATATCAACCGGACAAAGAAATAGTATGGGATATCACGGGCCTGCAAGCCGAAAAGAAATACGGGCTTTTTATCCTGGCTGCGGATGCTGAATCCCCTGCTAACGTGCAGGATACTTTCCAGGCAATATATTTTAACACATCAGGCCTTCATTTTTTACCAGATTGGGAACTGGACAATCCCATGGTGATTGACAATGGTGGTGTTTACGAGAACCTGGTTATTAATTCAAGGGATTATAACAAGCCTGCCGTGAACATTACCACCGATGAGCCTGTTGTAATACAGCACTGCGTGATTTCAGGTTCAGGCGATTTGGTCGTGAACACCAAGGCCCATGCCAAGCTTGAATTTTATCATAATTATTTTTGGGGAACGAATCCTGATATTGTTGATTTACAGCAAGGGAGGTCTGTTAAAATAAGCGACGTGGATTATTTTACCTTCAAGAACAATTATACCAATCAAACGGGAGGGCTGCGCGTACAAGGTTTTGCCGGGTCTGGCGATAAATCAGTGTTGGTGGAAGGCAATATCCATGAGGATTTGACTACCTTGGTGAGCAATGGCACGGGCAAGGAAGGACGGGCTGGTTATGATATATCAAAAGATAATGGTGGGCAATGGAACCGTCAAATGGTTATCTTGAAAAACGTGAACGTGCCCTCCGGGACCCCGGCGCCAAGGATTCAATATAACCTGATGGAAAATAATGAATACGAACCAGATAACGTGAGCGCTACAGAAGATTTAATAAATAATTTCGGGAGTATTGGCCCTGATACCACGAACCCGATTATCATCGCGAAAAATTTCTTGCGCGGCGCCCATGGCCCGGAACCTTTCAACCCGTATCGCGTATTTACCGGTACGTGTATCGTGATGGACGCCAGCGCGGCCTCAGGGGCTGATTTTGGAAATGTTGAGGTACATGGGAATTTTCTATCCTATTGCCAAAATTCAGGCATCGGTATTTCAAGTGGCCACCACGTGAGGGTGTTTGATAACACGATTATCAATCCCTTGAAAGGAGAAGATGGAAAACAGATTAGCGGGTTCTACGGCAATGCTGCCTACTTGTGGGCCTGGAAAGATGACAGGCCGGTAAGTTATAGCGAGTTTTTTAATAACCGGGTGCATAATTTTAAATCAAAAGAACAGCCAGTGGGTTCGGATATTGGCCGAAACGATTTATGGCTGCCCGATTGCAATGGTACCAACGATTGTCATGACAATTACAAGTTTCCCGTGACCTTGAACCATGACGCGGTACTTAACATGTATTGCGAGTTTTACCAGGTGTTAAAAGAAGACAATGTTTCTATTGGCCCAAACTGGGGCCCGGGCCTAGACTTGATCGATTATGATTTTGAAAATTGCGTGGTGAAAGAATACGGTCCTAGTGACCCGGGCAATAATGAGCCTGATGATTCCACGGTAACGGCTATGGACGCGTCGGGTAAAGCTTTCCGGGTATACCCAAACCCAGCGGGTGATTATTTACGGGTGATACTGCCGCGCGAGGGTGAAACAAATATAAGTATCCTGAACTTGGAGGGAAAAACCTTGATCCATCAATCTTTTAGCGGGGAAATTGTTTTGGACGTTTCCCATTTGAAAGCTGGAATGTATATTATCAGGGCAAACCTTAACGGGAAACAAGAACAGGAAAAGTTGTTTATCAGGTAATATTGATTTAAAACTTTGGATATGAACATCTTTTTTTATAAAAAAGTAAGCATGTGCCTGATGGCGATTTTATTGGGCTTGTCTTTGAATGCCTTTTACATAAAGGCACAAACAAGCCTGAAAATACCGGACACGGGCTGGTACCTGTGGCTTGATACTGCCGCCCAATGGGAAAACGATCCCCTCTACCTGCCCGGTGAGGTGAATATGGATAATCTTGACAGGAATATGCCAACAGGCGGGTGGGGAAGCCTTGACACGGGTAAGGCCAAAATAGTTACCTTGCCTTCTACCGTGGAGGAACATTTCTGGGGACAGCAAGGTTATGGTGAGGGCATTAGCTACCATCCTGGCATTCAAAGCGGGGTTTACAAGGGTGTGTCCTGGTGGTTTAAGGATATTTTTATTACTGAAAATTATTCTTTTTCAAAAGCTATCTTGCATGTGCGGGCCGCACGTTTCCGTGCCGAGGTGTTCGTGAACCAAGAGCTGGCCGGGTACCATATTATACATGGCACATCTTTTACTTGTGACGTGTCGGACTTGATCATACCTGGGCAAAAAAACCGTGTTTCTATCCGTATCACGAACCCGGGGGGACAGCTCGATTGGAAAGATTTCTTGTACATGGACTGGGGCGATTATACCTTTCATAAAAGCCATGGATTCGGCGGTCTTGACCGTGGATTGAAATTTACCTTTCACGAACCCGCGTATTTCAAGGATCTGCATGTTTTAAACCAACCGGATCCCAGAAAAATTATGGTCAACGCTTTGATAAAAAACTCATCGGGTAAAAAGATATCCGGGAAAACTATTTATGAGGTTTTTGACTTGAAGGAAGAAAAATTGCACGCGCGTGGCGAGGAAAAGGTGCATATTTTACCGGGTGAAGAAATCAAAACCAGCCACCATCTAGCCTGCCCTGATGCACGCTTGTGGTCGCTTGACAACCCGGTATTGTACAAGCTAAAGGCCCGGTTTGTTGCCGATCATAAACGGTATCATTGGAAAGATGAAAAAACAGTGGACTTTGGCTTTCGATGGTTCGAAGTAGATGGGCTTGGCGAAGATGCCGTGTTCCGTCTTAACGGAAACCGTATCCGGTTAACCTCCGCGATTTCCTGGGGGTTCTGGGGATTTAACGGTTTGTTCCCCAGGCCTGAATTGGCCGTGAAAGAGGTATTGGCAGCCCGTGAAATGGGCCTTAATTGCTTGCAGTTTCACCGGAATATAGGCCGTACCGACGTTTTGATAGCTCAGGATTCCCTTGGCTTGCTAAGGTACATGGAACCCGGCGGGGGGATTACCGCGTTGGGGCTTCGGTATCCCAAGGTAGAAAGGGGTAATGCCATTGATCCGCTCGTGAAAATTGATCCGAGCGGAAAGGGGGGCGAACCAATTACTTTTGCCGAGAAATTCATGGAAGAAAAGATTATCCGGATGATCCGGGATCACCGTAGCCACCCCTCGCTTGCTATGTATTGTATTCAAAATGAGGTAGACCGCGATGGTTTGCGCAACCCCAGGATTTTTCATCTTTTGCGCCGGATGCACGAGGAAGACCCTAGTCGCGTATCTATGTTAAAATCCGGGATTCCCTACGTGAACCAGGCATGGATGGCACCCTATAATGACAAAGTATTGCATGATAATGGCTTTGGCACTTCTGGCATGTGGGATCAACATACCGTGGGTGGCCCGGGTACCTGGGAAGACGAAATGTACCAAGGACCAGGAGATTTTACCCATCACACGGATGTGAAGAGGGAAATCGTGATATGGGGGGAAATGCTGGGGGCTGGCACACCAGATAACCACCCGGCCATGGTGCAACAAATAAAGGATGGAGGTGGGAGTAGTTACGACCTGTCTGTCCATGAACAAGTGGATTCAGCCTACGGGCAATTCATTGATAAATGGGGTTTTAGGGATGCTTTTAAGAGTACTTCCGATTTGTTTTTGGAATTAGGGAACAAGAGTTACGCGTTTTGGTCGAGGGTAATGAAAACTGTCCGGCTGTGCGAGGAAAGTGATTTTTACGTGATCAGCGGATGGGAATCTACCAGCATCGAAAACCACTCTGGGCTAGTTGATAATTTAAGGAATTTCAAGGGTGATCCCGCCATAATCAATTCCAGTATGCTAGCCGCCTTGCCCTTGGTACAAATACGCGAACTGGCCATGGAAAAAGGTGGTAAAGGCATTATTGATGTTTATTTCCTGAACGAGACGAATGACCCTTTCAAAGATACCCTTTGCCTTGAATTACATGATCCATCTGGTAAGCTGGTGTATACACGAGAATTTCCTTTTCAAGATACTTTAGCTGATCGCTTTGTAAACCTGCTCGCGCGTGATATAAAGACCCCCGTGCTTGATCGGCAGGGCTTTTATACCTTCTCTTCTTTCTTGAAGCAACAACCAGGTATATCTGGTAAGGACAGCCTGTTGGTTGTGGGCCTGGACAGCGAAACCAACAAGGGGACGGTAAAAAAAGTTGGTGTTTTAACTGAAATCGGTTCGTTTATTTCCTCTTTAAATATGTTGCCCGGTATTACGGCGGAACAATACATTCCAGGGGCAACTTATGATGTATTGATTTGCGCGGGAAGAGAACCGGACAAAACAAAAGAACTGGTGGAAGGCATGATCGAGTTAAACCGTGATGGGGTGCCTTTACTGATTATCCCGCCCAAGGCAGGCGATGCAAAAGAATATGGAAACATGCTGGACAGTATCGGTGTTTTTGATTTACAAGGTTTTGTCGGGCGTACACGAAGGCCTTGGTTAGGCTCCTGGATATTCATGAAAGAACATCCCGTGCTCGAGGGGCTCCCTGCCAACCAGGCCATGAAAACATATTACCAGGCAGCTACCCGGGAATTCTGGAATGGCCAGGATTTACAGGAGAACTCGGGTTTGGTTATAGATGGCAAAGGGATTGACGTGTTCGCGGGTTATGGGCGGGATCATGAACCCGCGGTGGGCGCTACCGGGTTTTTCGTTGAAAATGGTAAGGGCACCATAGGGTTCTACGGGTTTTCCGGCGTATTATATAGCCTTGGCTACGGCTCGGGCATGCAGCCGATGGTGGCGAAAAAAATCTTGTTGAACACCATTCATTATTTAAACAAGTAAAGTTATGAAACTAAAAACACTCCCTATCTTCCTGACTTTTTTCGTTATGGGCTTTGGCGACGTGGTTGGCACGCTGGTTGGGTTCGTGACAAAAGAATTTAACCTTTCATCCAGCCTTGCCGGGCTATTGCCTTTCGCGGGTTTAATCCCTTTCGGGCTCGTGGCAGTGCCTATTGGTATTTTATCCGACAGAAAAGGGAAAAAATTTGTACTGGTTACCTTTCTTTCGGTCGCGTTACTTGGGCTGCTCATTCCCAGTATTAGTATCGAGAAATATTATTACGTGCTGGTGGCCATATTCATGGTAGGCGTTGGAATGTGTGGGCTACAGGTTGCCGGTAACCCTGCCATGCGCGATGTTTCTGAAGAAGGCCGGTACGCGAGGAATTTGACATTTGCACAGTTTATAAAAAGCATTGGCACCAACACGGCACCCTATA
>CAZKIR010000201.1:0-7336 GCA_964552835.1 uncultured Bacteroidales bacterium | reverse complement strand
CGATTGGAAAAAAACTACCCATGACCTGATCGAGCTGCAAAAAGAATGGAAAAAAGTGGGGCCGGTGCCGCGAAAACAATCCGACGAGGTATGGAACCGCTTCCGGGCCGCGTGCGATTACTTTTTTGATCACAAGAAAGAGTATTTTTCAAATATTGACCAGCGTTACGAGGAAAACCTAAAGAAAAAACTGGACATCATCAAGAAAATTGAAGAACTTCACGTATCAGATAATATACAGGATAATTTTAAACGCCTGAAAGAATACCAGAAAAATTGGTCAGAAATAGGTTTCGTGCCCATCAAGGAAAAGGACAAGGTGAAAGAAAAATACCAGCAGGCCTTGAACAAGCATTTCAATAACATGGACATTGACGAGGACAAGCGGAACCTGCTAAAATTTAAAACAAAGCTTGAAAATATCAAGGGCAGCCCAAACGCAGGCCAACGCCTTCGAAAAGAACGGGAAAAATATATTGCCCGCCTGAAAAAGCTGGAAAACGATATCGAGTTATGGGAAAACAACATAGGTTTTTTCTCGAAATCATCCAAAAACGCGGAATCTATGATTAATGATATCGAACGAAAGATCCAACAAGCCAAAGACCAGATCGAATTGCTTGAAGAAAAGGTGAATATCATTGATGATATAAAAGAATAAAACTTTCATTTTTAGTTGAGCAGAAAAATTGTTTATTTTGCGTTCTTTAAAAAGCAAATAAAAATTGAAAACTATAACCACCAAATATGTTTTCGTGACCGGTGGGGTTACATCTTCCCTTGGCAAGGGGATTATTAGCGCTTCCCTGGCTAAGTTGCTGCAATCCAGGGGTTACACGGTAACTATTCAGAAACTCGACCCCTACATCAACGTGGATCCCGGTACCCTGAACCCATACGAACATGGCGAATGTTACGTGACCGTGGACGGGGCAGAAACCGACCTGGACCTGGGGCATTACGAACGGTTTATTGACCTGCCATCTACGCAGGCCAATAACGTGACCACGGGCAGGATTTACCAATCCGTCATCAACAAGGAACGCAAGGGCGACTACCTGGGCAAAACCGTTCAGGTAATCCCGCATATTACCGATGAAATAAAACGAAATATAAAATACCTTGGCAGCCGGCATAAGTTTGATGTGGTCATCACGGAAATTGGGGGTACCGTGGGCGACATTGAATCCCTTCCTTACGTGGAAGCCGTTCGTCAGTTAAAACGCGACCTCGGGGCAAACAACAGCATCGTGATCCACCTCACGCTAGTGCCCTATTTAGCTGCTTCAGGCGAACTAAAAACCAAGCCTACCCAACATTCGGTAAAAGCCCTGCTGGAAAACGGGATACAGCCTGATATGCTTGTATTGCGCACCGAGAAAACCCTAACCAACGACATTCGCAAGAAAGTAGCCTTGTTTTGCAACGTGGACATTGATAGCGTGATCGAGTCCATCGACGCGGAAACCATTTACGAGGTGCCCTTGCTTATGTTGAAAGAAAAACTTGACCTCACGGTGATGCGCAAACTGGCATTGCCCGTGAAACAAAAACCCCAGCTCGAGAACTGGGAACAATTCGTGGATCGCTTGAAAAAGACTAAAAACCAAGTTAAAGTGGCCTTGGTAGGAAAATATGTTGAATTGCCCGACGCGTACAAATCCATTAATGAATCTTTTATTCATGCAGGGGTTTCAAACGACTGTGAAGTAAAAGTTGTATGCGTGCACTCGGAAGAAATTAACGAAGATAACCTGGAAGAAACCTTTCAGGGCATGAAAGGGATATTAATAGCGCCAGGGTTTGGCCACCGGGGCATAGAAGGAAAGATACTGGCTGCCAAATATGCCCGCGAGAAAAATATCCCTTTCCTGGGAATTTGCCTGGGCATGCAATGCGCGGTTATCGAATTTGCCCGGAACGTGATCGGGTTTGATCGGGCTAACTCAACTGAAATGTCAAGGCATACAGAATACCCCGTGATCGATTTAATGGAAGAACAAAAAGATGTTACCGAGAAAGGGGGGACCATGCGGCTGGGGGCCTATCCCTGCGTGATCAAGAAAAACTCGAACACCTACAAGGCATACCAACAAGTAGAAATAACCGAAAGGCACAGGCATAGGTATGAATTTAATAATGAATATATCAAAGAATTTGAAAAGGCCGGGATGAAAGCCGTGGGCATGAACCCCGACACCAACCTTGTTGAAATCATGGAAATTCCCGAACATAAATGGTTCGTGGGCGTGCAATTCCACCCCGAGTACCAAAGCACGGTCGTTAGCCCTCATCCTCTTTTCGTGCATTTTGTTAAAGCTGTTATTGAAAATGGGAAATAACGATCAGGATCAAGTATGAATTTAGAAAATAACTTTAAGAATGGATAAAAACTCGATTGTAGGCATATTAATCATTGCCGGTATACTTGTTGTATTTACTATTATGAACAAGCCCAGTCGCGAAGAATTATCAGAGGCACAAAGGGTAAGGGATTCGATAGAAAGGGTGCAGGCCCGCGAGCAAATAGAACGGGAAAGGCAGCGGCAAGAAGAAGCAGAAAATGCCCAGCCCGTGGTAGAAGAAGCTAAAGATATGGACGATCCAGGACGGAAGGAAAGCTACGAACGGCAATATGGTACTTTTGCAAATGCTGCCAGTGGGGAAGAAAAATTTATTACCCTTGAAAACGACCGTTTACGGGTGGTTTTGAGCAACAAGGGCGGACGGGTTTATTCTGTAGAACTCAAGGATTATCAAACCTATGATTCGTTGCCCTTGATCCTGTTCCAGGGCGATTCGGCCATGTTTGGCTTCGAATTTTTTGCCGACAACCGCAGCATCTTTACCAATAACCTTTTTTTTACGCCACAAACCACTGAGGAACACCTACACGCCGATAATCTGGATCAGACGGTAGAAATGCGCCTGAACGCGGGGCCGGATCAATACATAGAGTATATCTACACGCTAAAACACGAGAGCTACCAGCTTGATTTTGACATCCGTTTCAGGGGCATGGACAACTTGATCTCGAGGAACACCAATTACCTTGATCTGAGATGGGAAATTTACTCGCCCAGCCTGGAAAAAGACCCAAAGAACGAGAGCGATTATACCACGGTAAGTTATGATTTCGTGCATGATGACGTGGACTTCTTGACCGCGCGGGCCAAAGATGAAAATAGCGAGGAATTAAATACCACACTAAAATGGCTTGCCTTCAAGCAGCAATTTTTCTCTTCCATCCTGGTGGCCGAAGAAAACTTCTCGAATGCCTTCGTGAAATTTGTTACCCTGGAAGACAAGCCCGCGTTCACGAAAATCTTGATGGCTGAAATCGGGGTACCCTACGAGGGCGGCAACGTGGAAAAAGATTTTACCTTTTATTTTTTGCCCAACCACTATAATACCTTGAAAAAATACGAGATGGGGTTTGAAGACATGATACCGCTTGGCTGGGGTATTTTTGGCTGGGTAAACAAGTTCTTGATCATTCCCGTGTTTAATTTCTTGAACGGGTTTATCGCGAGCTATGGCTTGATTATTTTACTATTGACATTGTTTATCAAGATGCTGGTACTGCCCCTTACCTACAAGTCGTATAAATCTTCGGCCAAGATGCGGGTATTGAAGCCCCAGGTAGACGAGATAAACAAGAAATTTCCAAAGCAAGAAGATGCCATGAAAAAGCAGCAAGCTACCATGGCCCTCTACAAGAAAGTAGGCGTGAGCCCCTTGGGCGGTTGTCTGCCACTACTGGTGCAGTTGCCCGTGCTCGCGGCCATGTTCCGTTTTTTCCCGGCTTCTTTCGAGCTAAGGCAAGAAAGTTTCTTGTGGGCAGAAGATTTATCCACCTATGATACCATACTATCCCTGCCATTTACCGTGCCATTCGGCTATGGCGATCACGTGAGCTTGTTTACCTTGCTCATGACCGTTTCCACGATAATATATACCAAGGTAAACAGCCAGAATACCATGGGCTCGCAACAGATGCCCGGCATGAAGATGATGATGTATTTCATGCCCATCATGCTGTTGTTTATCTTTAATAATTACGCGGCCGGTTTAAGTTATTACTTGTTGCTCGCGAACGTGATAACTTTTGGGCAAATGGCCTTGTTCAAGCGGTTTACAGACGATGAGGCCATCTTGCAAAAATTACAGGCCAACGCAAAAAAACCCAAGAAAAAGAGCAAGTTCCAGGAGCGGATGGAAAAAATGGCCAAGGCAAAGGGATATCGAATGCCGAAGAAATAGTATAATCCATTTTATCTTTTAAGCCAGGCCTGTTCTTGCAGCGAACAATATTTTTCTTATCTTGCAATCGTTTCATGATTTTTATTATTTTTGGATTAAAAATTTCATGGATATGATACGGAATCTTTGCCCCTGTCTTGCTTTTTGTTTGTTCTTTATGTTGATTATTTTTTCCGGGAATATTCTTCAAGCAGCTTCTGGCCAACAGGATTCCATGCCCCGGCAAGAATTGCACGAGGCCAGCCACCATGAAGTTTCTACGGGCCACCACGATGAGGTGGCCGTGCAAGGGGATGGCCACCATGGCCTTCGACTGGATCCCCTGCTTTTTATCATCATCGCCCTGGTGCTGGGGGCAGCTATCCGTCATCTATTCCGAAAAAGTTCCTTTCCCTATACGGTTACCCTTCTTATCGCGGGCATCGTGCTAGGCTTGATATCCCGCTTAGGATTTATCGAGGAGAACGTGGCTGTCCTTCATCATTCCCTTAACTGGGCGGCCAATATCGACCCACACCTGATCCTTTATATTTTTATCCCGGCCTTGATCTTCGAGGCAGCTTTCTCGCTTGATATCCATACTTTTAAAAAAATAGCCCCCAACGCGGTTATCCTTGCCGTTCCAGGCCTTATCGCGGCCATGTTCCTCACGGGTTTCGTGGTGATGGGCGTGCAAAAATCCGGCCTCGGCCTGCACCAGTGGGACTGGATGACCGCCTTGATGTTCGGGGTGGTGATTAGCGCCACCGACCCGGTTGCCGTGGTTTCATTGCTTAAAGAACTCGGGGTAAGCAAGAAGCTAAATGCCCTGATCGAGGGGGAATCGCTTATGAATGACGGCACCGCTATCGTTATTTTCATGTATTTTTTTCTTATCATCACGGGCGTGGGCGCGGAAAATTCGGCAGTTGTCGAGTTTTTCAGGGTTGCCCTGGGAGGTATCCTGGTCGGTTTGGTGGTTGGCCTGCTAGTGATTAGCTGGGTAAAGCACGTGTTTAACGATGCCATGGTCGAGATCAGCGTGATCATTGCCGCGGCCTATATTTCCTTTTTCGTGGCCGAGAACCTGCTGGGCATATCAGGCGTGTTAAGCGTGGTAGCCTTTGGCCTTACCATGTCCGGTATTGGCCGTACCCGCCTGAGCCCGGAGGTTGAACATTTTTTGCACGAGTTTTGGGAATTTTTTACCTTTATTGCCAATACCTTGATTTTTGTTATGGTGGGTGTGCTTATTGCCAGCCGTATCGTTTTTACCCTTGAAGATTTTATTGTTTTGCTTATCTTGTATATTGGTATCCACCTGATACGTGCCATCATCATCGGTAGCTTCTTCCCGCTTATGAAAAAGGCCGGTTACGGCATGGACAAGAAAGAAGCCACGGTATTGTGGTGGGGGGCGTTGCGCGGGGCTATTGGCCTGGCCCTGGCCCTGGTTGTCGATAGCATCGGGGAAGAGTACATGGCCAAGCCCATCCGGAACCAATTCTTGTTTCTCACGGCCGGTATCGTTACTTTAACCTCCCTGATAAACGCGACTACCATCCAGTGGCTCATAAGCCGCCTGGGGCTTACCCGCATATCCAGGGCCAAGGCCGTGTTGATACAAAATGCCAAGAAAGAAATCCGTGACACGCTAAAAGATAAAATGGCCAGCATGCAACAAGAGAGGTATTTTAAAAAGGTAGATTGGAACACCGTGAAAGAATACTTGCCCCGTCTGGAAGAGAGTTTTACGGCCCATAAAAACATCGATACCCTTACCGAAATCCGACGTAGGGTGTTGCAACGAGAAAAAAGTTGTTATTGGAACCTCTTTAAACAAGGCATGTTAAGTTCGAGCGCGGTAACCCAGTTATCAGAAACCGTGAACACGCTCTTGGACCAGGGCGGGGAAAGAGCGCTTGACCAGCGGGCAGACCTGGAAAACATGTGGAAAATGCCCAAGTATTTTAAACCCCTTACCAAAATCCCCTTGTTAGGCATCGTGGCCGAGCAATTATTTTTCGAGAGGTTAATTACCAGTTCTGACTGTGCAAATGGGTTCGTGCAGTCACAGCAAGATGCCATGGCCTTGGTCCAGAACCTCTCGGGTTCTTCGCGCGAGAAAATAGATTTGGAAGTGATCCTGAAAATCAAGGACGAGATCAACACCAATATCATTCATGGCCAAACCTTCTTACGGAACTTACGGAAAAATTTCCCTGAAGTGTTTATTACCATTTCTACCAAGCAGGCGGCCCGCAGCCTTCTGAACAAGGAACGCCAAACTATTGACGAATTGTACAAGAACGGGCAAATAACACAAGACGAGTCCGATCGTTTGACCACCAGTGTGGAAGAACGGATGAAGAAACTAATCTACCTGATGACCCAATCAAACCAGCCCGAGGTATACCAGATATTAAAACAAGTGCCCTGGCTGGCCAACCGGGAGGAGGACTTTTTATCCAAACTGCTCGAGAAAGCCCAAAGCCGGGTGTATTCTATCGGGGATGTTATCCTGCCCAAGGGGCAACCCGTGTACAGTTTTTATATCGTGTTGCGCGGGAACGTGAAAGAGAAACGCGATAACCAGGATATTCCCATGCTCTCGACCGGTGATACCCTGGGCGAAAGTGCCGTGATAACAGGTTTGGGGCAGGTATGTTCTTACATAGCCATGTCGCCGGTAACCGTGTTGCAAATAAAATACGTGAAACTGCAACGTTTCATGAACGAGGACAAGGAATTCATGAATGACGTGTGGCGGTTCTCGGCCCCCAAGATCGTGCAAAACTACTTGCATAACGCACCATCCTTTAACGCGTGTAGCCTTGACAAGATCAAAAAACTATTTGCCAAGGCCGAATTCCGTATCATACAGGAAAATAAGGAATTTAGCCTGGCCGGGAACAAAATAGGCGTGTTGGTGCATGGTGAGGCCAGCCTGAAAGTAGGTTCCGGGCTTTTCCATTCGCCCGTGGTACTAAAAGATAACGAGTTCGTGGCAAAAAAAGGTAGTTACCTGTTTTTGTTGGATTTGTAAGGAAAGAAGTGAATTAACTAGTGCCTCTAAGAAAACCCATAAATAATT
>CAZKIR010000200.1:577-7374 GCA_964552835.1 uncultured Bacteroidales bacterium | reverse complement strand
CTTCGCCCCCTGTTTTAGCTTTGCTGTTATGCCCACGAGTGTCCCGCGGAACACTTGCGGGTGCGGGGGGGGGTATCTTTATTGCTGTTTAATGAATTTACTGAGGTCTGAGGTTATGTAATAAAGTCCTTCCGGGTTGGCAAATTTATATATGCGGCCCATTGTTTTAAGTTTCTGCAAGCAAAGTTAAAACCGAGCGATAGCGAGCTCATGAACACCTTTAAAAATAAAATTTCTTGTGAATAAACTTTGCACAAACTTCACCGCTTTGTTTTAGCTTCGCTGTTATGCCCACAAGTGTCCTGCGGAACACTTGCGGGTGCGGGGATAAACCTGCATGCTCGGCGTCTTGTCATCATGAAAAGGGCAATGTATCCGTTTATTCCGGTCGGGTTTCAGCCCATAATGGCGTAACACCTCGAGAATAGATAATTGTTGCTTGATGGTAGGGATTTCCATGGTAAAAAAAATAAAAAAATATTTTCGGAACTATTAGACGCAAATATAGATTATATTTCCAAAAGACAACAGAATTTTTGTTTTTATTTTAGTCTTTTAATTCCGTATATTTGCAATTAAACAGTATTATTGGACTCAAAATAGAACTATAATGAATAAAATCACCACTATTATCACTAACCTGAGAAAGGAAAAAAATTGGTCACAGACCGATTTAGCTAATCAGAGCAGCGTTTCACGTGAGATGATTAGTAAATATGAAAGAGGTATTGCAATTCCTTCAGTTGATGCTGCTAAAAAAATTGCTGATGCTTTTGGGGTTTCTTTGGATTACCTAGTAGGTGAAGGAATAAACGCCTCTTTTGATAAACAGACTTTAAATAGATTACAGGAAATACAAGACATGAAGCCTGATTTCAGGATACACCTTTATTCTATCATTGATTCCGTTATCCGGGATTACAAAACACAACAAGCTTACACACATTAAAAATTGAATGATTATGAACTTACAGTATATTTCAGATAGTACAGGGCAAACAACAGGCGTTTTTATCCCTATTAATGAATGGAACGACCTAAAAGACAAATACAAAGGCATAGAGCAGGAAGAAGTTGATATACCGGAGTGGCACAAGGATTTGGTAAGACAACGCCTTGAAGATTACCGTAAAAATCCCGGTTCTGCCATGGACTTTGATGCTGCTATGGATGACATTGAAAAAGAGTTGTAATGTATAAATCCATCATCTTACCTCTTGCAAAAGAGGATATCCGGGAAGCTACAAAATGGTACAACAAAAAAAGTCAGGGGCTTGGAAAAAGGTTCACCGCAGAAGTCCGGGAAAAAGTCCGTTTTATCAAACAAAACCCTTCAGCTTCTAATATTCGTTACGATGATGTAAGGATAGCCGTTTTAAACATTTTTCCCTACATGGTTCACTATACCATTGACGAAGCTAATAAAACGGTGGTTGTTTCTGCCGTGTTTCACACAAGCCGTGATCCGGAATTGTGGAAGACGAGATAAAAAACTATAGTTTAAAATTTTGTCATTCTGCTTTTTTATAAAATACTACGGGTTCCTTTATCCAGTTTTCATTCCAACTGCCATCATCAAAAACACGAGAATAAACCACATGTAATCCTTTTGAAGTTAATATCATTTTATATTCATTTTGCACATATTCTCCTTCTCCCGGCACATCACTCGTATAGATTTTATTAATAAGAAGCAAAGTGTCTTCTTTTATTTTATATTCTCCTTTCCATTTTTCTCCTAGTTCACAATTAAACTCAATGTATGAGCCTCCTTCTTCAAATTTTAAATAATTGATGCAATTATCTTCTAATTTCCATTCCCATTTAGTGTTTTCTATTATTAACTCTTGCTTCTCATTTCCATTAGAGGTGTTGTTAGGTTTGTTCTTACTTTGAACACAGGATGCAATAAAGAAGAAACTAAGCAAATAAAATATTTCTTTCATGATAAAATATTTAAAATGTTTTTCGATAAATTGGAGCAACAAATGTATTATCTATTGGTGTTGTATAAGATGGCACTTGAAAAGTTGGTTTGGATTGTGGTCGCCCTCTTAAATAGTAGTATCCATTAAAATCTCGTCCAACTTTTCCCATAAAAGTATTATGTAAAGGTCTTGAACCTTGCCCACAGCCAGATGTTTGACATCCTTTAGAAATATACCCAGTACTTCCATCCTTTCTTGTGTAAGTAAGTCTTTCCTTACCATAATTACCAGCATGAAAAAATACTGCTGTTAGCATATCAGAATTCACTTTATTAGGATTACCAAAAACAGTAGGAAGTTCTTTCCCCTCATTAATAATAATAGCTAAATCATCTTCACCCTTACTGGCTCTTCCTTGAGACCTTGCAGAATAAAGACCTTCTGCTAAAACTCCAAATCTAGTTACATCTGCAGGCACGGTATTGCCATAGATTGTTGCTGAAGAACCAAGTTTATTATCTTCTAGATACAAATCAAAACGAGCTGTATTAATTTCTTCGTTGCCTTTCATATCCCTATTATGAGTTCCAACAAGCACATTTCTCCCTAAACTCTGATAGGTATTGTCATCAATTGTTAAATCTCCTTCATTATCATGCCAAGTAATACTTCCATTAATATCATACCAATCCAATCCATTAGGATCAACATACATGATTGGATTATTTCCGAAAGCAGCGTAAGAGCTCTCCCATTCTTTATCAATCGGATCCACATTCCACCTTCTGTTTATCCTTGAATCGTACATCCAAAATTCGGCGGTGTAGTGCGTGCCCCAACTACCTGATATTTCCGGGTCGGATTCTTGTGCGTTGTGTCCGTACCTGTACGATCCTGCATTAAATTGGCGTCCGGGCATTAAGGACCCGAAAGGGTAATAATTATTATACACCATAACATCGGCGTGGCTTTGGAGGCTGTTGTTTTCAAAACTGCCCAGGCGGCTGTCGTTCACGATAGCCCGCACGTTGCCCAGGTGGTCGGTCACCTCGTATTGTTTCAGGCCCACGTGGCGCTTGTATTCACCCTTGGCCGCGGGGGCAATGCGATAGGGCTGCATGGGCAAGCTACCGGTAAGGGTAGAAACCTGGTTCCCGGGGTTGGCCAACATGGCCGAGCTGTCAATACCAGGTGACCCGCTAAGGTTTACCAACCGGTACAACTTGTTTTTAGCACCTGGGGTGGCCACGTACAAGTTATCGTCTGCACCCCTTCTAATATCCCCTGATATGCCAAACAACGAGGGCATTAATACGTGTTCCCTTTTTTATCGATCATGGGCACGAACCTTACCGGCACGCTCCGGATTTCTTCAAGTTTACCGTTTCTTTTTTCCATCAACACGAGTTGCTGGGTTACCTTTCCCCCGAGGGGGATCGCCAACCGACCGCCTTCAGCCAACTGATCTTGCAGTGCGGGGGGCACATGCGTGGGGGCACAAGTAACGATAATGGCATCAAAAGGGGCATGGGCTGGCCAGCCCTTGTAGCCGTCCCCTATCTTTATCTCCACCTCATGGTAACCCAATTTACGAAGGCGCCGCCGGGCTTTTTCGGCAAGTGGTTCAATGATCTCTATCGAATAGACATTGTTGCAAATTTCAGCCAGCAAGGCGGCCTGGTAACCCGAGCCGGTGCCAATTTCCAATACTTTATCGTCTTCCTGAAGATCGAGCATGCCGGTCATCAAGGCCACCACGTATGGTTGCGAGATGGTCTGTCCCTCGCCAATGGGCAAGGGGTGATCATCATAAGCATAATCCCGGTAATCCTTGGGCACGAATAAATGACGGGGGACCGTCCGCATGGCATTCAAGACTTTTTCATCCATTATGCCCCGGTTTTCAAGCTGGTTACGTACCATCAACTGACGGGAAATCACGTAATTGTCCTCGTTTTCCTGAAAGTTCACGGACGTGAAGCCACACAAAAGCGTGAACAAAACCAATAAAAAAATCAATATATTCTGAAAATTGGCCATTTCAATTATCTTTTTTCTTTGAGGGAATGAAGATAAAAAGAAACTTTTAAATAACAATACTACTTTAATATCACGAACTTAGTACGCCCCTTTTCTTCATTCCCTTCCAATAAACGGATAAAATACGTTCCATTTTCAAGATGGTGGACATTTACCGGGTACGCTTTTTCCATGCCTTCTATATGTTTGGTAATAACCCTTTTTCCCAGGGCGTTATAAAAAACCAATTCTGCTTTTGCCCCGGTATAACCCGGTATGGATAACATGATCTTGTCGGCGGCAGGGTTTGGATAGGCCAATAAACGGGCGTTGCCAGCCCCCCTGCCCGGCCCAAAACCTGTTGTAAAAGCCGCGCTGTTAACCCTGTCAGCCTGTAATACCTCACCGGTGTTCACGTCTTGCACGAAAACTATCACGGCAAGTTGTCCGGGATCATAAACATTTTCCATCTTCCATGACATGTCTACCCGGGCGGTATCGCCCGGGTACCAATCTTGTATCATGGGTTGGCCGCCAGCGTTGGGCAACAACTTTTTCACCACGTTATAATAAATGGTTTCTTCCCCTCCATTGTCCAGCACACTCACCTGGTTTTCAACAATCGCGCATAGAACAGACAATTCCCTGTTTAATAAAGTATCTAAAGTATATAAACGAATGGAAGGTTTAATCGTTTGTCCATCCGTGTTGGCTTTCAAGATCACCTGTATCAAAGGATCGACAAGGGAACGTTTTGAAATGTCTGCCGAACTGGGCCTGTCAATCGCTGAAGTATGCTTGTAATCAAAGTTTCCATCCATTACAGAGTAAGGTACGGAGGAATTCCCGTAAAACATCGCCCTAACCAATGGTTCAGAAGCATTGTCCATACTAAAAACATCCTTCTCGGGATAAGGGGTATGGTACTGCAAGTTGATAACATCTTTAGACTGGCTACTTACCAGGCTGTTTATAATCAAGTTATTATTGGCACTTGAAGAACTGTTGTTATTTGTAAAATACTCTAACAGGATATTCCGGGTGCGATCGCCAATCTGGATATCATCAAAGGCAAACCCATCTTTTGCCCCCCCACCATCTGAACCAAATGCCACACGGAACCGTACCTTGGAATATCCTTTCAAGTGGTCTAATCCATGGCGGGCTTCTATCCAGGAAGTAGCCGTATCAAGGCTCCACCCGTGGGGTTGCGAACCGGGTTGTCCGGTTATGGAAAAAGAGTTATACCAATTAATTCCATCATTCAGGGTACCCACGCGTTCCCAGGTAAGGCCATTATTTATGGACGATTGCAATACAGCGCCATCCTCGCCTTCATCGGTTTGAGGCCAAATTTTCAAGCTTATCATGGGACGCCCTAACTCGCTAAAATCAAAGCACGGGCCTAACACCCACGAGTTTTCATTATTAAAATGATCGTCCTCCAGTGAAGTACACCAGGAGTTTTCTCCAGAAGCCGGCCGGGATATAACTTGCCCATTTGGAATGCCAAGTCCCCAGCTATTCACGCTATCTACCATTGAACCGGAAAACCACCCACGCTTACCATTTTCAAAATCTTCACGGTACACGGGCACGTCCTTGAAACGAATAAATGGGCGGACATGCACGGTTTTCGTTTTTTCGCCGGCACAACCATTTGGCGTATTTACTAGAAGGTTCACCTTGTAATCTTTAATCGTTTGAAATTCATGTTGGGGATGTCTTTCAAAAGAAGTGTTCCCGTCATCAAAATGCCAGGTGTATGCATTTCCTGTAGCTTGAGGTGTTAAGTTGGTAAATTGCACGCTTTCGCCAAAGCATTCATTATTCCAGGTAAAATCAGGTTCCGGGTTTTCGCCTAATGAAAGATTTTTGGCAACCTGGTTTTTGCATCCGAAATTGGTCTCCACGTCTAAAACAACCTGTATATTCCCGGCCGATTGATATAGATGGGCTGGGTTTTGGACCGTATCAGAAAACCCGTCCCCAAATGACCAATCCCAACTGGTTACAGTATCCGTTTCGTGGTGGATCACGCCAGACTCGTCAGTAAATTTGATAGAATCCGCTATGCATAAATCATTATAGCTAAAATTGACAGACGGGAGCTCGTGGATAGTGAGAGAACGGCTTGCCGTTTTATTACATCCCGTTTTCGGATTTGTATAAACATAACGTATCTCATGCTGGCCCACTGGCACGAAAGATGGACTGAAGTTGGCGGTCCCGTTGCCAAAGTTAGTAATGCTATTTCCCGGCCCACTGAAACTCCCGTTTTGGTTTTGGGGGCTACCATACAGGATAACATCCTCGCCATTGGCGCAATAATTTTCAAGTAAACCAATAAAATCAACTTCGCCAATCGAGTCTACTTGAAAATTATTTTGAATTGTAAACAAGGTATTATTGTCTTTTCCAAGGTATTCAAAATACACGGTATGCTCACCAGAACCTGCCAAAGCGGGGTCAAATATGGCCGTGTTATCTTGCAAATCCGTGATGCCCTTTCCATAAAAACGGCCAACACTGCCTTGCAACATGTTATTAACAAATCGTATATCGAGATTGTCTGGTGCTTGGTAGTCACAATAAATATTATCCGGATCAGCGCCCTGGATAATCCCCGTTGCTTGTTCTACAGAAGTATTATGCGAAACAGAATCCTTGCAACCATTATTATCCATATAACTGTATGTAATGGAATAGGGGCCACCAATGCCTGCTACTGATGGATCAAACAAATAGTCATTGCCACTTTTTAATATCCCTTCCCCGTTAAAACTGCCCCCGTCATGATTCCCGCTAAGGTTCATCGCATCATCTTCAATATTAAATAAAGACCCGATG
>CAZKIR010000200.1:0-567 GCA_964552835.1 uncultured Bacteroidales bacterium | reverse complement strand
AAACTAACATCTGGCAGTGGGTTTATAGCAACCTGGTAATTGGTATCAGCAGAACAACCCATGCTATTCGTGAAAGTATAGCCAATTTGATAATTTCCAGGTTGTAATGCATTCGGGTTAAAAAGTGCCGTTCCGTCCATGTTGTCGATAACACCCTGTCCAGAATAAATGCCCCCGCTCAGGGTTTTAGTGCCCCGCGTGGCAGTTAGCTGGACATCGGTCACGCTTTCGCAGAAATCAGGTTCCATCCCGGTAAGATATACTTTCCCGATGGAATCAACCGTAAGGGTTTTATTCACGCTAAAAACAATTGAATCCTGGCCGTAATATTCATACACTATATCATGTGGGCCAGAACCAGACAAATGAGGTGTAAACAATGCCTGAAAAGGAGACAGGATTTTTATACCTGTTTTTTCCCTGAAACCTATACTAGCTATCCCGTTATCCCCGTAACTGGCGTTCAAGGTATCCGGGGCATCGTCATAACAATACGTTGATTTGCCGGTGGTGGTCGCCACGCTGGCTTTGGCAGCCAATATATTCGTGGTTTTCACGATACTATTC
>CAZKIR010000199.1:0-7403 GCA_964552835.1 uncultured Bacteroidales bacterium | reverse complement strand
TTATGTTTGCCAGCAGTCCTTTCCATGCCGATACTGCAACAGGTGCATAGATATCGGGAATCCATTTCTCGTTCACAGCTTTAGCGATACCATAAATAAACATGGCCGTGCAAGAAGACTCGTGGTATGAATCGGTTTTGTCAAGCAATTGGCGCCACATCCCGTTACCTGATTGATAACGTGACACGCCAACGATTTGCCGGAGCAATAAATCAATCAAGTCCTTTCTCTTGGGATGTTTCCTGGGCAAAAATTTCAGCAATTCTACCTGCCCCATCATCACCCAACCATTGACCCTTCCCCAGAAGGCAGCCCCATGTTGGGCTACTTCCTTGTACCAGCAATGATGGCATAAA
Organism: uncultured Bacteroidales bacterium; assembly: GCA_964552835.1. Classification (GTDB taxonomy): domain Bacteria; phylum Bacteroidota; class Bacteroidia; order Bacteroidales; family CAYFUP01; genus CAZKIR01. The sequence goes on along the minus strand of CAZKIR010000199.1, from coordinate 7,047 downwards.
CCCATCTGGTAACTATAAAGGTAATTATTAAACAATTCTACTTGCTGGATGGCTTCATCCAAATATTTTTCCTCACCTTTCCATTTCCACGCCCTGACCAAAAAAGGCACGCTCATGTACAAGTCGTCGCCCCATACCGTGGTGTAACCAAAACGTTCCCGGGCGAATACCCCATCTTCCAAACGCTCTTGTTCTTTCATGATATAACGGGCCACTTTTTCCAGGTATTCATTATATTCTCCCTGGGGATTAAAACCGGTCGCTTCTAGCAAACCTGCTCCCATGGCACCAAAATCGTCCAGGCGATCGAGGCGAAAAAACTGATGAAAAGGGGCATCAGGAACCCGGGCATCATATAATTTTTTAAAATAGGGCAAGTGCATAAATGCAAAATCATAATTTTGTAACACGTGATCCCGGTATAGTTCTTCTCCTAGCACCCGGGCCATTTCCAAGAAAGCCAGGTGCACAACCCCGTTCCAGTATTTCCAGTCATTATGCCCGCTGTGCAAGCAAATGTTTTCAGAAACAGTCAACTGGCCAGGATTTTCATAAATCCGCCCGGTCTTCATATCCTCGAAGGATCGTGTTGTTTGCTTGATAACCCTTTTGGAAAGTTTACGAAGAGCATTTTCTGTCTCTTTCCAGGGAATAGGATACCCTATTGTTTCTGAAACGTTCACGTAAGGTTTTTCCTTTCTTTCTTCTTTCATGAAATCATTTTTTTAAATTTAAACTGTATTCGCCTTCAAGAAAAATGCATAAAATAGTCCCGTCATTAAAGGACGGGCATTCAAAAAAAAGATGGTTCGCGGGGCTTATCTCATATCAGTATTGGGCACCGGGTCCATCTCGCTATCCGAGCCGGCCATACCCCAGATAAAGGAATAATTGGCCGTGCCGGAGGCCGAGTGCAAGGACCAATCGGGCGAAATCACGGCCTGCTCGTTATGCAACCATAACATCCGGTTTTCTTTTGGTTCTCCCATTAAATGGCAAATAGCTTGCTCGTTAATTACCCCAATTTCCCCCCGTTCGGCAAAAAAAGAGGTTTTTTGGTAATCAAAAGCAGGCAATTCAATCCGATTGGACACGGGGACAATCCCCCCGATCATCATCCGATCAAAATGGGAATAGACCATTTTTATTGTATCCTTTTGCATGAGATTGGAAATTAAAAATTCACCGCGCAACCTCCCGGTGTCATAATTTTTTGCATCCTTGGGATGGCAAGCATAACGAATTTCAAATGTTGTTTCCATGATCCTGTATTTTTCCCTGCAAGATAATAGCTTTCTTTTTCACAAAAAAAGTTCACGCGCGAAAAGGTATAAATATCCTGGTATTTCGATACACGAATCCATGCAAAACGGGGAACACCTTTATAAAGGATTTCCAGGTTCGTGAAAAGAATGAACAATTCATCAATAAAAGCGGGAAGAATTTCCATGGTAAAAAAGGGTGCATTTTGTACCTTGCCCACTAAAAAATCCCCGTGGAAAAAATATTAAAATTATTGGGCGCTTATGGATGCAGGCTCCAGTTTCACGTGAACCATTATGATCATGCCTTTTATAACCAACGATCAGGCCAGGTTGCCATTCCTTTTGAAAGCAAACAACCCCTTCGCTTTACTAGCAAAACAGCCGAATGGGAAGTAAAAGCCATGTTCAACAGCCTTGCAGCAGGAGATGGCAAAGGCCTCCAAATCAAAACAGTTTTCAAGCTCGCGAGCGGGAATGCCCGTGGGGTAAACCTGGGGATAGATTTTATGTTTGACCATTGGGCCCGGTGCAATTATGTGCTGTTGCCCGGTGCCGCCTATAACGGAAACCGGTTTGAAAGCCGAAGGATTTTTTATTCCCCAAAATTGCTTGATCCCAGGGACATTGGTCCCGAAAAGCCCATGATCATTTCCGACGTGCCCCGCCTGAACATCCACGATGGCCCCTCGCGCATCCAGGAAAGGTCGGGCAGTATGAGCATGCCCGCTGCCGGGTTCTATAGCCCCGGGCAACAATACACGTGCTGGATACTCGGGCAACAAGAGGAAGGGCACGGTGATCTAGGGTTTTCAGTAGAGGAAAACCGTGCACGCGACCAGGCCATATTTTCCATTGAAAACCCCGTGGTACGGGAGCGTACCAAATATCATATTACCGACAATCAATACCCCTCCGACGACCAGGGCCTAAACCTAGAAGCAGGCGATGAGGTCCACCTTACATGCCGGCTATACTTTTTCCCGTCCACACGGTTACAAGAATTGTTTTCAAGGCGCTTGGCCACGCGAATCAAAATGGAAAACGACACTTCAAGCCCTGCTTCCCTGCCTTTTTCGGCAACTTTTCCGGTACAAGAACAAAAATTTAACAAACAAAACTGGGTCCCCGAACAGGGCTATTACGCGGTAGGCATGCGCGAAAACTTCTTGCAGGATTGGCAAATCGGCTGGACCGGTGGCATGATTAGCACTTATCCCCTTCTTGCCCAGGGGCAAGAAGAAACCCGCGAAAGGGTAAAGAAAAATTTTGACTGGTTATTTCCGGCAGGCATTGCCCCGTCAGGCTTTTTTTATGATGCCGCGACATCAGATGATAAGCAAACGTGCTGGTACGGGGGCGACATACGAAAACCCCATGCCAAAAACTGGCATTTAACCCGCAAAAGCGGGGATGCCCTTTTTTACATCATCAAGCAGTTCCGGGTCATGGAAGCCATGGGGGGCACACCGAAAGAAGCCTGGACAGAAGGGATCCAACAGGTGGCGAATGCTTTTGTACAAGTTTGGGGGAAATGGGGCCAGTTCGGACAATTTATTGATTCCCATAGCGGGGATGTAGTCGTGGGCGGTTCTACCAGCGGGGCTATCGTGCCCGCGGCCCTGGTTGAAGCTGCCAAGTATTTTGAAAATGAAAAATATGGTAAGGTGGCCATAGCATCTGGCCAATCTTATTATGATCAATATATATCGGCCGGGATCACATGTGGTGGCGTGGGCGATGCCTTGCAAAATCCAGACAGCGAATCCGCTTACGCTATGCTGCAATCATTCATTAGCCTTCACGGGTACACCGGCCACAAGCAATGGCTGGTGTATGCCGAAGAAATGGCAGAACAATTTTCGACCTGGGTCATGGCCTACAATTACAAATTCCCCCCGGAAAGCTTACTCGGGAAGCTGGGCGTGAAAACCACGGGCGCTGTCATCGCGAATACCCAGAACAAACACGGGTCGCCGGGCATTTGTACCCACTCGGGACTGGCCTTACTGCAACTTTTCCGACTTACTGGCAAAAGCTTTTACCTGGGTCTTTTGAAAAATATTGCCCGCCATATCCCTCAACTCCTCTCCCATCCCGATCGCCCGATCGAGGGATTGCAAGAAGGTTGGATCAGCGAGCGGGTAAGCACCACGGATTGGTTCGAGGGCATCGGGGAAATCATGTATGGCTCGACCTGGTCAGAAACTTCCTTGATGCTTACTTACACTGAAATCCCGGGTATTTATATTAACCCCACTAAAAAAATCACGGAGTGTATCGACATTTTTGTTATCAAACGAAAAGAAATAAATGGCCAGCATGGTTGGGTAGAAATTGAAAACCCAACCGGGCATGAATGCCAGGTAAAAATTCTCGTGGATCATCCAGGGAAAAAAATGGACGAAATATTGCTTTTTAATGCCCCGGTGGTCGAGATCGCACCACGATCTCAATTGGTTTTCAGCTTTTAGACAGATAGTTTGGCAATCCACGGACTAAACTGCCGCGGCCTGCCCAGCCCGGGCCAGGAATAAAGAAAGGTCAATTTTTACTGTTTATTTGGGACATCCCTACACGCGATTGCACCGGGGTATACGTATTTTTGAATCCATGTAAACCCATGTACAAAATCAATCCCATGCAAAATAGAATACTCTTCGTGCTTTTGTCCCTTATTTGGCTAACTATATCTTGTGAACAAGAAAAAAATGCCGATAAAAACCCTGCCAAGGAGAAAAAAATAAACACGCTACTAGAAAAGATGACCCTGGAGGAAAAAATCGGGCAAATGACCCAAATATGCATTAGCACGATTACCTCGGACGGCACGAAGGATATGAACTTGGACACGGCCCTATTGACGGAAGCGTTGAAAACATACCACGTGGGTTCCTTTTTAAGCGCTTCAGGCCCTTCAAAAAAATGGGCCCGGTTTGTTGGCCAGCTGCAAGAAACCGCCCGTGAAAACACCCGGCTCCAAATTCCTTTAATCCTTGCCATAGACCATATTCATGGTACTAACTACGTGGACGATGGCACGTTTTTCCCGCATAACCTCTTGTTAAGTTGTAGCTTTGATACGGCGCTGGTGGCCGGTACCGCCCGGGTAACCGCGCTAGAAACGGGTGTACTAGCCTTGTCGTGGAATTTTGCCCCCGTGCTGGATATTGGCAAAAACCCTTACTGGCCGAGGCTCTACGAGACTTATGGAGAATCGCCACTGGTATGCAGTAAGATGGGGAAGGCATTCGTGTCGGCATACCAGGAAAAAAATCAATCAAACGGGTATCCCCTGGCCGCGTGCGGAAAGCATTTTATTGGCTATTCTGACCCGAATTCGGGTTGGGACAGGACACCGGCTGATATCCCTGACCAAACCATGCACGAACATTTTGTCCCGAGTTTCCAGGCCGCCATTGATGCGGGAGTACAAACCATGATGATAAACAGCGGGGAAGTAAACGGGGTGCCGGTGCATGCCTCGAAAGAAATCGTAACAGGCCTGTTACGGGAAAAGATGGGTTTCACGGGCGTGATCGTTACCGATATCAAGGATATTTTGAAACTTGTTGAAATGCACTCCGCGGCCAAAAACCAGAAAGAAGCCACCATGATGGCTATTAACGCTGGGATTGACATGAGCATGTCATGCGACGCGTACACTTTCTGCAAACACATGAAAGAACTGGTAAAAGAAGGCAAGATCAGTGAGAAAAGGATCGATGAATCCGTTGCCAGGATTTTGGCCTTGAAATATGAGCTGGGATTGTTCGACAACCCGTTTCCCGATAAGGAAAACTTAGGCCTTATTGGCCAGAAAGAACACGCGGAGATGGCCGAAAAAGCAGCTGCCGAATCCATGGTGTTGCTGAAAAACGATGGCCTGTTGCCCCTTTCCAAAGAAACGGACATACTGGTAGCGGGGATTGGGGCGCGCTCAAAAAAAATGCTAAACGGGGCATGGACATTGGAATGGCTGGGAGCTGAAGAAGAAGCCCAACCCGAACACATGAACACCTTCTTTGGAGCGCTAGAGAAAGAATTTTCCAGTGCCAAGGTAAATTGGTTGCCCCAAGTTAACAATATGAGCGCCAGTTATAAGAAAACCTTCAAGCAACAAGCGGCCATGGCCGACGTGTTGGTCTTGGCCATTGGCGAAAAGCCTTATAGCGAATTCAAGGGAAACATCAATGATCTTTCCCTGGCAAAAAACCAACAAGAGCTTGTCCGGTTAGCCTATGCCACGGGCAAGCCCACCGTGCTTATCTTGATAGAAGGCCGGCCACGGCTCATTACTTCTTTAGCCAAAAAAGCCAGTGCGATCTTGTTTGCCGGCTACCCGGGAATAAGAGGTGGTGAAGCCATCGCTGCCATCCTTTCCGGCAGGGCAAATCCCAGCGGGAAACTATCCTTTACCTACCCCCGGGACGTATCGCACAACACGCCCTTTTACCACAAACCATCAGATGAATACACCCCTCTCTATCCTTTCGGCCACGGGCTCTCGTACACGGGCTTTGATTATTCAAACCTCGTCCTGGGCGATTCAGTGATTCCCCACGGGAAAAACTTGCCCGTGAGCGTGGACATAACCAACACGGGCAAGCGGGAAGGAAAAGAAAGCGTGCTTTGGTTCATGAGGGACGAGGTAGGTATCATTACCCGCCCCGTGAAGCAGCTCCTGCATTTTGAAAAAATCCAACTCGGCCCGGGCGAAACAAAAACCGTGCAGCTTGAGGTAGTACCTGAAAAACACCTCTGCTACCCGGATCAAAACGGGGACCAAGTGTTGGAGAAGGGGTATTTTACCCTTTACGTGGGAGGTTTAGAAGGGCGGTTTGTTTACCGGTAAACCTTGCTTATGGAATGATTATCGAAAAAAGCTCCCTGTATTAAAAATGGAACATGAAGGATGGTATCCTGATTTCAGCACCCCAGGTTAATCTTACTATAACGCCCTCGGGTCCTCTTTTAAAGGCATTTTAGCCATTTTTTCCACTTCCATGGAAGGGTGGCCAAATTCTTCCATCACTTTCCCGTACAACAGGTATACCCCATCGCCGCGAAAAGGGTATTTTTTTAAAGAAGTTGGAAAATGCACCGTGTCGAAGAACTGCCCGTCGGCATCCAGGAAACACCCGAAGTGCATGATTTCTTTTTTTACCGTGCGCACGTATTTCAAGGTAACGAGTTGGCCCAGCAAGCGGACTTTCTTACCTTTCAAAGCAAGCATCCCATCTGCCATGGTTTCGCCCCTGAAGGAAGTTTGGAGCATGTCAAAAAACGAGAGGCTGACCGGGAAGCCGAGCAATTCCAGCTCGTCGTATGCATCTTCCAGCTTGTCTTGCAACAGCTCGGGCAAGGAAAACGAGCGCCCGGGGGCAACGAACAGTTGTTTTTGCACACCGTTTTTCGGCTTTTTGTTGAGCAGCATGTGGATTTCCCAAAGCAAACAGGGCTTGTTTTTCCCGGTAAACCGGAATGCCCCCGCGCGGATCAGGATCACCATCTGTTCCAGGCCCAGGGACAAGCGGGCCACGAAATCCTCCAAGCCCTGGAAGGGGCCATTTTGCTGGCGTTCCCTTTCCATTTCATGGCCAACCTCCCGTTCCAGGTTAGCCAGGTGCACGAACCCGAGGTAAATGTCCGTGCCCCTGATAGAAGTCATGTATTTCCCTTTGTTCACGCAAGGGGGGTGAATGGTACCACCACACTGCCTGGCCTCGTTCACGTAGACCCAGGTACGATAAAAACCGCCAAAATTATTGATCACGGCCACCAT
>CAZKIR010000198.1:0-7412 GCA_964552835.1 uncultured Bacteroidales bacterium | reverse complement strand
TGGCAATTTCTACCGGTTCATTTGCCCGGCTTTGATAATCCGTTTTATAGCTGTCATAGTGCTTGTAGTCGATGGCATCCAAAGCAAGGTCCGTGTGCAATTCGCGACCTTTCCCGTTTTTATCTGTCCGGTCCCAATCGTATACCCGATAAGTAACATCCGAGGTTTGTTGGATTTCAGCTAATAATATCCCGGCACCAATCGCGTGCACCCTGCCGGCCGGCATGAAAAACACATCGCCAGGGCGGGCTTCCTCATTGTTCAGGATTTCTTTCAAAGTTTTGTTTTTCACATGTTTAATGTATGTTTCCTTGTCCATGGCGCGATTGAAACCCGTGATGATCCCAGCCACCTCGTCAGCCTGTATCACGTACCACATTTCGGTTTTCCCGAATGCGTTATGCCTTTCTTTCGCCAGTTCATCATCGGGGTGTACTTGAATCGAGAGCACGTCTTGGGCATCGATAAACTTGATGAGCAGGGGAAATTCAACCCCGAATTTATCATAAATTTTTTCGCCTACCAGGTCGCCCATGTATACTTCAATAATCTCTTGCAAGTTGTTCCCGGCAAGGAAACCATTGGCAACCACTGATTCTTCGCCTTTCACGGCAGATATTTCCCAGCTTTCGCCACAATTGGGCAGGGGCGAAAAATCTTTTTGCAAGATAGTGCGCATTTTTTCTCCGCCCCATATTTTATCTTTCAAAATAGGGGTAAATTTCAAGGGGTATAATTTCGTGCTCATGGTGTGGTCTATTTAAATTTCGTAATCGACGACCACCCGGTCGCCTGTTGTTTTCTTGATTAGCTCGACTACTTTCTGGTGTTCGGGGTGCACCCTGTATGTTTCCAGGTCTTCTGGTGATTGAAAAGCAGAAACCAATACCAGGTCGTGGGCCGCTGGTGAATGGGCGATGTTAGTGCCCACCTCATATTCTTTAATTTCCTTGATTCTTGACGGAAGGGCATCCAGGGCCTTTTTAAGCTGTTCAAGCACTTGTTCTCGTTCCCCGGAAGGGATTTCTTTTTTCAACCGGAAGGTGACGACATGTTTTATCATTTTTTTAATTTTAATTTATTTTGTACTTTTCAGATTGAAATGCAAAGGTAATACGATTCATTAAAAATAAAAGACATGATTATTGTCGGGATTGCCGGAGGCTCCGGCTCAGGAAAAACTACCGTGGTAGATACCCTTATCAAAGACTTGCCAGAAGATGATATCACGGTGCTTCCGCAAGATGCCTATTACAAGGATAACAGCCATTTGCCCCCGGAAGATAAGAAAAACAAGAATTTTGATCATCCCGAAGCGGTGGATTTCAAGTTGCTGGTAAAACATTTAAAGAAATTAAAGGACAACCATGCCATTGACCGGCCCGTGTATTCTTATCTTAGTTGTGAAAGACAGCCCCAAACAGTAAAGGTAAAACCACCAAAAGTATTGCTATTGGAAGGGATATTGATTTTCACGGAACCTGGGTTGCTGGATTTAATAGATGTTAAAATTTTCGTGGAGGCCGGTAGCGACGAGCGGCTTTCCAGGATTATTAAAAGGGATTTACAGGAAAGGGGCAGGGGAATAGAAGAAATCTTGGATCGATACCACTCCATGATAAAGCCCATGCACAAGCAATTTATTGAACCGTCTAAAATACACGCCGATTTAATTATCCCCCAGGGCGGCGAAAACCTGGCAGCTGTTGAGGTATTAAGCTCCCTGGTCAATTCATATCTTAACCAACCATGACATGCTCGAAAATTACCCATTAGAAAATATCTTGTTCCTGGATATAGAAACAGTCCCGGCTTACCCCGATTTTCAATCCACGCCCGAGGGGTTCAAGTTTTTGTGGGACAAGAAATCCGCACGTTTTCGCGAAGAAGGCGACACGGCCGAGACCGTGTACCAACGGGCCGGCATCTACGCCGAATTTGGAAAAATTATCTGTATTTCCGTTGGTGTCCTGCATCCGGTAGATGGCCAGTACCATTTCAGGATCAAAAGTTTTGCCGGGGAAAACGAAACGGATTTTTTACCCGCTTTTATCCAGATGGTAAATGCCACTTGCCAGAAAAAAGAAATAAACCTCTGTGCCCACAATGGCAAAGAATTTGATTTTCCCTATATTGCCCGCCGTATCCTGGTCAATGGCCTTAAGTTGCCCCCCATCCTGAACGTGCCCGGATTAAAACCCTGGGAAGTTAAGTTCTTAGATACCATGGAATTATGGAAATTCGGCGATCATAAACATTATACTTCCCTTGAATTACTTACCCACTTGTTCAACATCCCCTCGCCCAAGGAGGATATCGATGGAAGCATGGTGGCCTCCGTGTTTTACGAGGAAAAAGATTTGCCCCGCGTAGTGAAATATTGCGAGAACGACGTGATCGCGATCGCGCAACTATTTTTGAGGTACAGGGGCCTGGATTTGATACTGCCGGAACACGTTAATAGTATTACAGGACAATAAGTGTTTTTTGTTCTTAAGCCTTCAAGCTGGAATTTCCGTGATAAAGATATTTCTTGAATATAGCTTGCTTACTTTTTACTCCAACTTCATACTCCCTACTCTTTACTTTCTTTCTTATATCTTCCCAACCTCCCAACTCCCCTCCTACTCACGCGTCCAAAAACCCATCAAGCCCTCCAAAAACAAGCCTGGCTGTTCAGCGTGTACCCAATGGCCGGCCGAAAGGATGGTTTGAATTTTTGCTTCCGGGAACAATTGATAAATGATTTTTTCTTGCTCATCGTTGATGTAAGACGATTTTTCACCCTTGATAAATAACACCGGGAAAGCCGTTATCCCGCCCATTTTTTCGGCTTCTGTTGTTGTTATCCCATCAAGGATGTTGGGCAGGTTACGGGCCAGGGTGTCCAGGTTCAGTTTCCAGGAGTAGGCCCCGGCCTTATCCCGATGAAGGTTTTTTAATAAAAACTGCCGCACGGCTTTTTCCTTGATTTTTCCTGCCAACAGCTTGTCCGCTCCCTTTCTTGATTCCAATCGGTTCAGGTCAAGGTTACGGAGGGATTGCAGGATATTCCGGTGCATTTTGACATGTGGTGAAGCAGCCGAGGTATTTTCATAAGCCCCTGGTGAAATATCTACGACCACCAGGGATTTAACTTTTTCAGGGTGCTCCATGGCAAAACGGCTTGCGGTTTTTCCCCCCATGGAATGGCCTAGCAAGTTGGCCTTTGTTAAACCATGCCCTTCCATAAATTCCTCCAGGTCTTGGCTCATCGTGCGGTAATCATGCTTCATTTCATGTGGCGAATTGCCATGGTTTCGTGCGTCAATGGCATATACCGTAAATTTTTCTGCCAAGGCTTTGGCGATACTTGCCCAATTGTCCGACATACCATAAAGGCCATGGAGAATGAGTAGGGGTTTGCCATGGCCGTATTTTTTGTAAGCCAGTTGCATGTTTATTGCTTTAATTGCCTTAAATACATTTGAATGACATTTTCGAGCCCGAAGTAAAGTGCATCGGCAATCAGCGCGTGCCCGATAGATACTTCTTCCAGATAAGGCATTTCAGTTTGGAAAAACTTGAGGTTGTCCAGGTTTAAATCATGGCCCGCGTTCAATGCAATTCCCACTTCATGGGCTTTAATAGCAGCTTCCCGGAAGGGTGCCACGGCTTTTTGTTTATCAAGCGGAAACATGCTGGCATAGGGTTCAGTATACAATTCCACCCGGTTGGTTTTAGTGTTGGCAGCTTCTTCCATATTTTCCAGGTCTGTTTCCACGAACAAGGATGTACGGATGCCTTTTTCCTGGAACCGCCCTACTACTTCTTGTAAAAAAGGCAGGTTTTCCTTGATTTTCCATCCCGCGTTCGAGGTAAGGGCATCAGGGGGATCGGGCACCAGGGTAACCTGTGCCGGTTGCACCTCGAGCACCATGTCAATAAAACGGCCGGAAGGATAGCCCTCGATATTTAATTCCGTGGTAATATATTCACGTATGGCATACACGTCGCTGTAGCGGATATGCCTCTCGTCGGGCCGGGGGTGCACCGTGATGCCTTGTGCCCCGTAGCGCTCGCAATTGATGGCCGCTTGCAGCACGTCAGGAATATTTCCGCCCCGGGAGTTCCGTAGTGTTGCTATTTTGTTTATATTTACACTTAATCTTGTCATTAAAAATTAGATGAAGATTAATTTTGGTTTAAAATTTGTTATTAATATGCAAAGGTAAAGTTATTTCACTAGAATGTACCAAAAATGAAAGCAAAACATCTGATATCCGATATCGTACCTTCCTTGCGAACATCCGACACGGGCATGCGCGCGCTAAACTGGATGGAGATATTCCGTATCTCGCACTTGCCCATCGTCAACAACAAGGAATTTCTTGGCTTGATATCCGACACCGATATTTACGATTTGAACATGGCCGATGAATCCATCGGTAACCATAACCTCTCATTGATCAGGCCCAGCGTTACTAAAGAACAGCACATTTACGAGGTCATGCAACTGGTTTCCCAGCTTAAATTGTCTGTTATTCCAGTGCTCGACGAGGAAAATAACCAATACCTGGGGCTGGTTACCCTTATGGATCTCGTGCATTATTTTGCCAACATGTCAGCTTTTAACAATCCCGGCGGGATTATCGTGTTGGAATTGCACGCGAACGATTATTCCTTGTCAGAAATTTCACAAATCGTGGAAAGTAACGACGCCAAGATATTAAGCCTTTATATCACGCAGCCCGACGAATCCATGCGGTTAAACGTCACCCTGAAGCTAAACAAGACCGATATTAGCTCGGTGATACAAACATTTAACCGCTACGATTACGAGATCAAGGACTCCTTCATGGAAGACAACGAGTTAGACTCGCTGTATAATAGCCGCTACGAGGCATTTATGAAATATCTTGACATTTAGCAAAGAAACACGAGTAGAATGGTTGTTGGTATATTTGGAAAAAACCTACCTGAAAAATTTGTCCCTGATATCGCGGGTTTGTTGAACAAATTGGATAATAATAATACAAGTATCCTGGTTTACAAGCCTTTTTATAAAAAATTAGTAAAAGCCCTGGATAACCTGGGGCAACAACTGGATACTTTTACAAACGCGGCCGGGCTATGCCAAAAAAATCCCGGTATGTTACTAAGCCTTGGTGGCGATGGCACTTTTTTGGATGCCGTAAACCTGGTTGGCAGTTCTGGTGTACCCGTGGCAGGCATAAATATAGGACGGTTGGGGTTTTTGGCCAATATTTCAATAGACAATATAAGCCATACATTAAACGAGCTCATCGCCGGAAATTATTCCATCGAAGAACGATCCTTGATCGAATTGGCACCTGGTACCCCCACGCCGGATAATAAAAACATCGGGCTAAACGAGGTAACCATTCAAAAAAAGGATTCCACGATGATCACTATACACACATACCTGAACGGGGAGTTGTTGAATTCGTATTGGGCAGATGGGCTGATAATTGCCACCCCCACGGGTTCCACGGCCTACTCGCTAAGCGTGGGGGGGCCGATTGTTTTACCATCGGCCCGTGGATTTATCATCTCGCCCATTGCCCCGCATACCCTCACGGCGCGGCCCGTGGTGGTCCCTGATGACCATACAATTACCCTGAAAGTTGAAAGCCGTGACAATAAATTTATTGCATCGGTCGATCACCATTTCGAGATTTTTGACACGAGCAGCACCATTACCGTCAAAAAAGCCGGTTATCCCGTGAAAATCGTTCAGCCAGCCCATGCAAATTTTTACGAGACGCTAAGAAATAAACTCATGTGGGGGGTGGATAAAAGAAATTAGCAATGGATTGTAACAAATAATACCTTATCTTTGTAATAATAAAAACATTGTCTCGTTATTTTTTTTGACACGTTAAAGAATTAGCACCTAATTTATTATTTTTAAGGTTAAAAACTTGCTGATATAAAACATGAAGAAGACAATCATAATCCTAATGGCGGCATTCCTGGCCCTGGCTGGCCAGCAGAAGGCACATGCCCAACGGTGGAAGCTGTTGCGTTATGAATTGTCGGGCGGGATTGGGGCCTCGTATTATTTCGGGGATATTGGGTCATACAGCAACCGGAATCTCAGTAATTTTTTCGGCTTAGGGGACGTTCAACTATTAGCGGCCAGGCCTACAATTTTCCTGGGTTTTCGTTACCGTGCCATGGACAATGTGAGCATTAAAACAAATCTTATTTTTGGGTACCTATACGGAAACGACAAATGGGGGCAATTTGAAGAACGTGGCCTGGCTTTTTCAACCCGTATTTTAGAGCCCTCTGTCCAGGTGAATTATTTTTTGATTCCAGAAAAATTCGTGGCTTCCCAACGTTTTATCCGGGGCGGGGTCCGATCTTTACGCGACAAATTAAGCCTATATTTATTCGCTGGCATCGGGGCCGTGTATTACGAGGGCAAGGGGAAAGAAAATCTTAGCCCGGGCTATTCCAAGGGGAATTATTTATATTATTATGACGAGCAAGGCCCGCTGGGCTTAGCGGTGCCTTTTGGCGGGGGATTAAAATTTTCACTTACCCGCAGGATCGGGGCCAGCCTGGAACTGGGCATGAGGTATACCAACCGGCACGACATTGACTTAACCCACGTGCGACAGATTGAAAATGCCACGGAAATATCAAAAGCAACTGACATGTACATGATCGGAAATATTTCACTGACATACAAGTTAAAAACTAACCGCAAGGGCTTTCCTACCTTCAGGTAATGTTAAAAATCCTTAATTATTTTCATGAAGAAATTAGTTATCCTACTTTTGCTGTTCATACCAATTACCAGGTTAATGGCGAAAAAACAATGGAGCGAACTTGGCATTTATCCTGGCACAGCTTATTACATAGGCGATATAAATGAATCCAGGTTGTTTTACAAGCCCTCTTATTCCATCGGGGGCTTTGCCGTGTTTAATTTCAATTACCGGCACTCGGTTAAATTGTCCGTGAATTACCTTAAATTACAAGGAGACGACAAGGATTTTCAAAATATTTTTCAAAATTCACGGGCTAAAAATTTTAATTCTACGGTCTGGGATATAGTTTTGCAGGGAAAATTTCATTTCAGGCCATACGATCCTTACGCGCTGGAAGAACATGGTTTTACCAGCTACGCGATTTACGGCCTGGCATACGATTTGTTTACAACCCCTTCCATGAAAGCGCTGAGCATCCCTTTCGGGATAGGTATGAAATACCGGCTTAGCCATCGCTGGTCGGCAGGCATGGAATGGACATACCGTAAGACGTTCACGGATCAAATCGATGGGGTGTCAAACAAAATAAAGCCGGAAGGCCTTTCGTTACTACATAATAATGACTGGTATTCCGTAGCGGGATTTTTTGTAAGTTATAATATATCGGGTATTTATAATGCATGCCCGGCC
>CAZKIR010000197.1:0-7439 GCA_964552835.1 uncultured Bacteroidales bacterium | reverse complement strand
ACTACCTGCCTGACGGCTAGGCAGGCGTTAAACTATATTTCAACTACATATAAACTACCTGCCTGACGGCTAGGCAGGCGTTAAACTATATTTCAACTACATATAAACAAATTGCAAGTTATCATTAAATTCGTGGTAAAACCAGTTTTTTTGCTTACCCGGGGTAACCTTTTGATATATTTTGGGATAAAGAAGAAAGCTTATTCCGCATGCCGACAAGTCAATCTTTTATTGGCCGCTCCCCTTTTGTGAAAATCCTCTTTCCATTCTGTACCGGGATATTACTTGCTTATCATTTTTTGCCGGCCTTTTCATGGATGGCTTTAATCCTATTTACGTGTACTATCTTTGGTTTATTGTGCTTTTCCTTTTTTGCCCTCCAAACCTATCGTTACCAGTGGATTTTCGGGTTGGGTGCCTTTTTGTTCTTTTTTTTCCTGGGGGTGCTTGTTGTACAAGTTCACCATGAACAACCGGTTACCCAAGACGAAAACGATCAAGAATTCCTGGGCTGGGTGATAGAAACCCCTGTTCAAAAACAAAAAACTGTGCGGGCCATTATAAGGTCTAAACCCGTTTATCCTGGTTCGGATACCATGTTTAATGAAAACTTTGCCCTATTGTGCTACATGCAAAAATCAAGCTGTACGGACACCTTGGCATATGGCGATATTGTTTATTTTAGCGGGGTTCCGCGACCTATCAAGGATTTGGGGAACCCGGGAGAATTCAGTTTTAAAAGTTTTATGGCAAAGCAAGGTGTTTATTATCAAGCTTATCTTGATTCAGTATCGTATATGGCCATTGGTGAAGGGGAAGGTTGTTTTTTGAAAAGGTTTTCTTTACAGGCACGTGACAAGTTACTTGTATTGCTGCAGGATAATAGCCTGCCCGGGGAGGCATTCGAGATAGCCCGCGCGTTATTGCTGGGGCAAAAGCAATGCCTTGACCCGGAAATTAAGAAGAGTTTTTCGGCAGCTGGTGCCATGCATATTTTGGCTGTTTCGGGCTTGCACGTTGGGATAATCAGCAGCGTTTTCATGTTTTTGACCGGTTTTATGAGACGTTTCAAGAAGGGAAAATATTTTCAAGTTGCCCTGGTGGCCATTATTATTTGGTTTTACGCGTTTATTGCCGGGCTTAGCCCTTCTATACAGCGTGCTGCCCTGATGTTTTCATTGTTAAACCTAGGCCTGCTCATGGAACGGCAAAACAATATTTTTAATATCCTGGCATTTTCGGCCTTTATCTTGCTTTTTGATAACCCCATGTTATTATTCAACATTGGTTTTCAATTTTCTTACCTGGCGGTTATTGGTATCGTGGGATTTTATAAGCCCGTGAAAAATGTATTTAAGCCCAGGAACATAATACTTGATTTTTTCTGGTCCGTGATGGCTGTTTCCATTTCTGCCCAATTATTCGTTGGGCCTTTATCGGTTTTTTATTTTAACCAATTTCCAAATTATTTCTTGCTTACTAATTTGATGGTCATCCCAATCTTACCGCTCGTGTTATACTTGGGCATATCAGTGTTCGCCTTTTCTTTTATCCCGGTTTTTAGTAATTTTTTGGGTACTATAATGTCGCACCTTGTATCATTTATTTACATTATTATACAATGGGTCGAAAGCCTTCCTTTTGCCCTTTTCGATAGAATTTATTTGCCTGGCCCTTTGTTGTTGTTGATTTATTTTCTCGTGTTTTCTTTTCTCTCGTGGATGGTTAAGAAACGGCCCGCGAATTTGCAATGGCTCCTCGCGTTGTCGGTTATCACCATGTTGGGGTTTTGGTTCCAGGATTATAAAGACCAGCAAAAAAAAGAGTTGATTATTTTTAACACCCCCTCGTGTTCTACATTTTCTTTTAAAAATGGCAATGATTTATGGATGTACAAGGGCGCTCAAAACGCGGGCGATTCTTCGACGATCGAATGGTCGACGGGCAATTATTTGTTGAAAAATAAAGTTTCCCGTATCCATTATTTAAAGCCCAATACAGCCAAAACATCTCCAGGTACCCCCTTGTTAGGGAGCGTGGGCGGACAAAACCTGTATTTCTCATTCGACACTCTCACCGTGCTGTTGCTGAAAGATGACAATATCTTGTCATACCGGCCATCATCCCGTTTGCCTGTTGATTTTCTCGTGTACGCGCGGGGTGCCGGCATACCTGTTTCCCAGCTTACTTCATTTTTTCAAGCACGACAATTGATACTGGATTCGTCCATCCCTTTTTATAAACTGGAATCCCTAAAAAAACAATGCCATGAAGAAAACATTCCTTTTCACTGTTTACCTGATGACGGGGCTTTTCAGTTGGCTTTGAATTGATTTATTCGTATTTGGTACAAACTTTGCCAT
Organism: uncultured Bacteroidales bacterium; assembly: GCA_964552835.1. Taxonomy (GTDB): domain Bacteria; phylum Bacteroidota; class Bacteroidia; order Bacteroidales; family CAYFUP01; genus CAZKIR01. The sequence goes on along the minus strand of CAZKIR010000197.1, from coordinate 5,076 downwards.
TAATTTTTCGTAAAAAAAAGCCGATAAGCTTTCAAAATTAATTTGAATATGCTTTATTTTACGGCTTTATTATTTACAAGATTAAATAAGAATTGGCTATATGAGAATTATTGTCGCGGGAGCAAGTGATGTAGGGACACACCTGGCAAAAATGCTCAGTAACGAGAGTCATGATATCGTGGTGATAGACCGGGACGAAAGCCACCTTAAAAACCTTGAAAATCTTGATATTATTAGCGTGCAGGGTTCCGCCACTTCGTTTAACGTGCTGAAAGAGGCGAATATAAAACGGGCTGATTTGTTTATTGCCGTCACCCAGTCAGAAGACACGAATATTACTGCCTCCATGTTGGGCAAAAAATTGGGGGCGCAAAAAACCGTGGCGCGCATCGACAATAAAGAATACTTGTATAGCACCAATAAAGAATATTTCCAAAGCATCGGGGTCGATCATCTCATTTACCCTGAAAATATCGCCGTGAAAGAGTTGGTAAACCTGGTGAACCAGACCGGAACATTGGATTTTGTTGATTTTTCCGGTGGTAAGCTCTCCCTTTTCGTGATTAAGTTAGATGAAGACTCGCCCATCGTGGATAAGACCCTTGTGCAGGCCAATAATGGCGGCAACGCGGACGAGGAAGAATGCAACCAGGAATACCGTGCCGTGGCCATTACCCGTGAGGGCAGCACCATAATACCGCGCGGTAGCGATACATTCCGGCCCAATGATATCATTTACTTTATTTCAAGCCAGGCAGGGACGAAAGAGCTCATGCGTTTTTCCGGCAAAGAAACCTTTCAATCCAAAAATATCATGATCCTGGGCGGTAGCCGTATTGGTATCGGTACCGCCAGCCAGCTCGAGAATCAGTTCAACGTGAAATTGATCGAGCAAGACGAGGAAAAATGTTTTAAACTCGCGGGCATTCTCAATAATACCCTTATCGTGAATGGGGACGGGCGCAACATTAACTTGTTGAACGAAGAAGGCTTGCGGAACATGGACACTTTTATTTCCGTTACCGGGAATTCTGAAACGAACATCCTCTCTTGCATGTTGGCCAAGCAACTTGGCATCAAAAGGACGATCGCGGCCATCGAAAATTTTGATTACATACAGTTGGCCGAGAACATGGGCATTGACACCGTGATCAATAAAAAACTGATCGCCGCCGGCCGCATTTTCCGTTATACCCGCCATGCCGACGTGGCCAATATCAAATGCCTGACCGGGACAGATGCCGAGGTGCTTGAATTCGTGGCTAAAAAAAATTCCCGCATCACCAAAGGAAAACTAAACGAGGTAAATTTCCCGAAAGATTCCATCGTGGGGGGCATTATCCGTGGCAAATCCAGTTTTATTGCCGTGGGTGCCACCCAGGTAAGGCCCGACGATAAGGTGGTTGTTTTTTCCTTGCCTTCGGCATTCACGAAGCTCGAGAAATTCTTTAATTAGTTCAACGGGGCTATAATTAAGGATTTGGTTTTTTTCATGCAACAAAAAAATCTTATCTTCGTTGGCTCGTAATTTTACCAGATTAATTGATGGGACAGCATAGAATAGGTTTAAAAATATGATCAACTGGCGGTTCATATTGCATCTCCTGGGGATATTAATTACCGGGGAAGGTGTTTTCATGATGCTTTCTTCAGGTGTGTCCTTTTTGTACCAAGAACCTGCAGCTTTGGATCTTTTTATATCTGCCTTGCTTACCATAGGCCCCGGGCTTATCATTTATTATATTACCCGGAACGCGCCCTTCTCTATTGGAAAGCGCGAAGGTTATATCGTGGTGAGCATGGCATGGCTTTGTTTTTCTTTTTTTGGTTCTGTCCCTTTTGTTTTAACTGGTTCTATTCCTTCTTTCACGAATGCCTTTTTTGAAACCATAAGCGGTTTTACTACCACGGGGGCCACTGTATTGAATGATATCGAATCCTTGCCATATGGGATTTTGTTTTGGCGCAGCATCACCCAATGGCTCGGGGGCATGGGTATTATCGTGATGAGCCTGGCCATTCTCCCTATCTTGGGGATCGGGGGCATGCAGTTGTTTATAGCCGAGGTGCCGGGTATTACACCGGATAAGCTTCATCCCCGGGTAAAAGAAACAGCCAAAAGGTTATGGGGCATTTACATGATTTTTACTTTGTTAGAGGTTTTTTTGTTGTTATTGGGCGGCATGAACTTATTTGATGCCGTGAACCACGCGTTCACGACCATGGCAACCGGTGGGTATTCAACCAAGCAGGCCAGCATTGCCCATTTTCAGTCTCCTTATATAGAATATGTCATTACGGTTTTCATGTTCGTGGCCGGTACGAACTTCACCTTATCCTACGCGGCTTTGCATTTTCGTTTCGATCGGGTCCTCCGGAACGAGGAGTTTCGTTATTACATGGGTTTTGTTTTGGGTTTTACCCTTATCTTGTCTTTTATTTTGGCCATTTCCAGTGAAATCCCCCTTGAGAAAGCCTTTCGTGATTCACTCTTTCAAGTGGTGTCCATCATTACCACCACCGGCTATGTAACAGTTGATTACTTGAGCTGGGTACCGGTTTCCGGGGTGATTATCTTCATGTTGATGTTTTTTGGTGGTTCCGCTGGTTCAACAGGAGGGGGCATTAAAATTGCCCGTGTTGTTTTGCTATTAAAAAATTCTTACCTCGAGTTAAAACGCCTGATCCATCCCAATGCTATTATTCCTGTAAGGCTAAACGGGAAAGCCGTGTCAGCGCCTATCTTGTCAAACGTGTTGGCATTTATTGTCTTTTATGTTTTAATAACAGGGATAAGCGTGATTATCATGGCGGCCCTTGGGCTTGATTTGGATTCTTCGCTTGGGGCAGTGGCAGCTACCCTTGGAAATATTGGCCCGGGGATAGGTTCGGTGGGGCCTGTTGAGAATTTTTACCATATCCCGGCCCTGGGCAAATGGTTTTTGTCTTTTCTCATGTTATTAGGCCGGTTAGAATTGTTCACCGTTCTCGTGCTCTTTTCTACCCCCTTCTGGAAAAAATAATAAAATAGCCAAGTACTGGCGTGATCAAGATGGGGTACACCACCTGCCAAGGAGAAGCCTGGACGAGATAATTATAAACCCGGTCGCGAAAAAGAACGGGTAACTTATGTATAAGGCCCGTTTGTCCATTGTTTCAAAATATTGTATAAAAAAAACAAAAAATATAAAATTTAGAATCATTCTAAATTAACAGGCTAAGAAATTTTGAACCCCCTACACCTTTTTAACAATAGGTAGTATAGCTTTTCGCTATTAAAAAACAAGTCGATAAGGTATTTGGTCACGAGGTAAATATTGAGCCAAATCATCAAAAAACCCCTAACTATTTTTCGTCCCCTTTCGTATACAATTTTGACGAATGGTTTTTTTTAGGGATGAATGTATTATATTTGATTGTAGAATCATTGTTATTATAGATTGTCATGAAAAGAGCAGCGGGTTATATAGTCTTATTTTTATCACTTGTACTTTTTAATATTGAAAAAGGTTACGGTGCGGCATTGGAAATTCAGGGGCTTTCAGCAGTACAATTGGCAAATGCTGCAAATGATCCCTTTACCGTGTCTAAAGCATCGGCCAATTTAGTAGCAGGCTATGGCCAAGGTGTTGTGCCATTGGGGGGTAAAAACTACGAATATAACCCGGATCCTTCTTTGATTGGTTTTGATACGGTGATTTTCGAGTTTAATCTTACCGAATACGATACGGTGATTGTTGAAATAAAGCCTGTTGTTACCTTATCTTCATTTTCAGACGTGTGTTTAAGCACGGCATCCTTCGAGCTAACAGGTGGCTCCCCAACGGGGCCAGGAACTGGTAGTTACACGGGTAGTGGCGTTTCCGGGGGCGATTTTGATCCTTCGGCTGCCGGCGTTGGTACGCATAAAATATATTATACGTATGAAGAAAACGGGGCCTCAAACCTTGATTCAGCAAATATAACCGTGGAAGACGCCCCCACGGCTTTTAACTTATCAGGTTCTGGTTCCTATTGTGCTGGTTCCGGTGGGTTGCCTGTTCAATTAAGCAACTCGGAAGTAGATGTGGATTATCAGCTAAAAATTGGTACGAGTGATGATGGTGCCCCGCTTGCAGGAGATGGAAACCCTTTAACGTGGGCAAACAAAACAACGGGCAGCTATAATGTCGTGGGAACAGATGTCATTACCTCCTGTAAAACCACGATGAACGGAACGGTTACCATCACGGAAGACCCCTTGCCCACGGTATATAATGTAACAGGTGGGGGTGCTATCTGCCAGGGGGCTGCTGGTGTTTCGGTGGGCCTAAATGACAGCGACAACGGGAAGGATTACGAACTGTTCCGCGATGGGACTTCTACAAGCCAGGTGATAACGGGTGACGGCAATCCTATTGATTTTGGGGTAAAAACAACTGCCGGTACTTACACTGTACAAGCTTCGGATGCCAATGGATGCGAGGAAACCATGAACGGCAATGCCGTGATAACCGTGAACCCATTGCCTATCCAGCATAATTTTACGGCACCAGACGGCTATTGCGCGGGGGTTTCAGGGGTAAACTTGAACCTGGATAATTCCCAAACGGGTGTCACCTATGCATTGTACAAGAACGGCAACGCGGTGGGCACGAAACCCGGCTCGGATGGAAACCCGCTTAATTGGAACAACCGGTTGGAAGGCAAATATGCCGTGCGGGCTACCGTGGACGCAACAGGTTGTAGCCGGATCATGAACGGGGAAACGGCCAATGATTCCGTTATCGTGACAGAATATCCCTTGCCCACGGCAAATGCCGGAGCAGATGATGAAGTGTGCGCGGGTGGTTCGGTAACCCTGAATGGTAGCGGGGGTGTGTCATATGATTGGGCACCTTCTGGCAGCCTTGACAACGATGACGTGGCCAACCCTGTTGCCACACCTGCTGCTACCACGGTTTATACCTTAACAGTTACTGACGCGAATAATTGCCAGGATACCGATGATGTAGAAGTCGTGGTAAAATCAAACCCGGTAGCAAACGCGGGCAGTGATCAAACCATTTGCGAGGAAGATACTATAACCTTGAAAGC
>CAZKIR010000196.1:0-7463 GCA_964552835.1 uncultured Bacteroidales bacterium | reverse complement strand
CAGGCATTGACAATGGGACCTATCCCGTGCCGCGCTCGTTCACTTTTGGACTGCAACTGGATTTTTAAACCTTTAAAATTTGAAGATTATGAAAACAATACAAAAAATATTCAGCACGCTTCTTATATTTTTCCTGGTGTTCATCGGCTGTTCAGATGATTTTCTAGTGGATATTCCCCCACAGCAATCACCGGCCACGTATTATAAGAACGAGCAACACGCGATCGAAACCATTACCACCTGTTACGATCCCTTAAAACACCCGACTATCTTTAACCAGAACTTTTTTTTCATGTTCACCACCTGGAGTGACAGGGCAGTGCATGAAGACAATGTGTTCAATAACATGAACATCACACCCACCAATGGATTTCCGTTTTACACATACACAAGGCTATACAAGGGGATATACCGGTGCAACGTGGCCCTGCAAAAAATCCCGCCCATTGAAATGGACAATAATTTGAAAAACCGTTTAATTAGTGAAGCCAAATTCCTCAGATCCATGTACAATTTTTACCTGACTGTTTTGTATTATGAACCGCCATTGGTGCTTGAACCCTTGGATGATATATTAAAAAACATCCCGAACACGGACAATGACAAATTCTTTTCTCAAATCATAAGCGACTTAAATTCTGCTGCCAAGCACTTGCCCAACGAATATGGCGAAAAAGATCTAGGGCGGGCGACCAAGGGTGCGGCTTATGCCTTGTTAGGCAAAACCTACCTGTACAAAGCCTCGCATGCCCCGGCAGCCAACGTAAAAGAAGATTTCCAAAACGCCAAGGACGCGTTCATGAAAGTAAAAAACCTGGCAGACGAGGGATTCCATGGTCTGATGATGCCCCAGGGTACCGACTCTTTAGACTACGCTTACGCATACCAATGTAATTTCTCAGCAATTGACTTCAATAACAAGGGCAACGCGTATGATAGTGAAAACAACCTGGAATCTATTTTTGAAATCCAATTTCATTACGGGGGGTGGGAACAATGGGAAGGCGGCTGGCAAGCTGACGGCTCCCTGACTTGTCTGTATTACGGGCCGGATGGCTACAAAAATCTAATCCCAACGAGAGAATACGTGGAAAATGTATTTGAAGACGCCCCCGCGGACCACCCGGCAGGTTTAAAAAAAGACCCCCGTCGTTACGCTACGATATATGAACCAGGCGATACCATTATTTACCTGTCCGAAACGAACAACCCACCCACGCCATGGAAACAAAACGAGCATACCAACGCCTCAATTTCACAAGGCTACGGCTGGCAAAAATATTTTTACCCCTCGCATGAAGGGAACAACGGGCCAACAAACTTACGCGTTATCCGTTACTCTGATGTATTGTTGATGTTGGCAGAAGCTGAATACCAACTAAACGGTAGCAGCGCCCTTGCATTGGAATGCATAAATGCCGTGAGGGAACGGGCTGGAATGTCAACTTACACTTCCATAACCAAAGACGAAATCATCCATGAACGGGACGTGGAATTTGGATTCGAGATATTACGTTTTCACGATTTGGTTCGATGGAGCATGTTTGAAGAACCCTGGGTAGACATAGAAGACATTTTAAGACACCAAAATTTCGAGAAAGGCAAGCACGAGTACTTGCCCATCCCGCAATCAGAAATTGACATCATGAACGGGGCATTGAAACAAAACCCCGGTTGGGAATAAAAAATCAATAAAAGAAAAAGCTGCCCTTGATAAAAATAACATAAATGTTTCTTTGTAATGATTAGGGTTAGTAGCAAATTTTTAGTCAATCAAAGATATGTTCACATTCATGGGCAGCTTCTTTTTACTTTTAAATATAAAAAAAGGCTTATATAACATGTTGCAAACTTATTTTCTTACATATTACACGTGCAAAATAACGGACCATACTCAATTCTTGCACGGGCAGCCCCCTTTCCCGGGGGCTCCTTTTTCTATTTCACGAAAAAGCAACCTATAGCCAAAAAAAAACCATGTCCCGAGGGGACACGATAAAATAAAGATCACGAGAGGTATCTTTAACTAACTGGAAAAACCATGGAAAAACGAAAAGGACGGGTGCTGCAAGGATTTCTTTTTCTCTCGGGTTTTACCGCCCTGGTTTACCAAATCACCTGGATAAAAGATTTTAAGGAAGTGTTCGGGGTGGACGTCTACTCGGCAAGCACGGTTCTGGCCGCTTTCATGGCCGGGCTCGCGTTGGGCAGCTATCTTTTTGGAGAATATATTGACAAGGGGGCACATCCCTTGAAAGTTTTTCTCCTTATTGAATGCCTTTTGGCCTTATTTGCCATCTTTTTCCCGCCCTTGTTCAAGGGCTTAACAGCAATTTACCGATTTTCCATCGACCACGCTGCCATGGACCCGCTTATTGTTCAACTCATTAAATCAGGCTATTCTTTCCTTTTCCTGTTAGTCCCCACCACCTTAATGGGGGGATCCCTGCCTGTTATCAGCAAGTATTTTATCAAAGAACTAAACAAACTCGGCTTTAACCTTAGCAAATTGTATTCTGCCAATAACCTGGGCGCGGTTATCGGTTGTTTTCTAAGTGGTTTTATATTTATCAAAATACTGGGAACACGGAACACGGTACTCATGGCTTCAGCATTAAACCTCTTGAACGCACTGTTAGCGGGTATCTTATTGGCAAAAGATACTAGCTGGTATGCCAATACTGTTCCTGCCAAGCGCACACCAAACAAAAATGCCAGGAACGATCGAAAACCCGTTCCCTTCCTGGTAAAACTAGCCCTTTGGGTATTTGCGATCGAGGGGTTTACCACCCTGGCCTATGAAATAATCTGGACCCGTATCTTGTTAGAATTTTCATTCGATAAATCCGTGTATTTCTATACCATCGTGATTTTACCCTTTATTTTTGGCCTTTCCCTGGGGAGTTACCTGGTCAAATCCAAAATTGACAAAATTAAAAACAAGTTAAATATCCTGGCTTACCTAGAGATTGCTATTGGCCTGGTATCTATTTTTCTATTTATCGTGTTCTCGAAAATATCGCCAGCCCTTATCGAATCAAGGGACAGCTACAACTCATGGTTTTCGCTTGTTTTTCAAGAATACAGCCTCATCTTCTTCCTCTTGTTGATCCCTGCCATCTTGATGGGGATAACTTTTCCGTTGGTAGGCAAAATATGGAGCGGCCACATGCCCTCGCTGGGCAAAAAAATAGGGCAACTTGGCTTCATGGACACCGTTGGATCTATCCTGGGGGCGCTGATGGCGGGATTCCTCCTCATCCCCTTCTTGGGTATATACAAATCATTCATCCTTACAGCAATTATCAACATAACTATCGGCACCTCCTTGATCCTTTTCCAGAAAAAAACAGCCAATCCATCAAGGCTTACTTCCTTATCGGTAGCAATCGCCTTACTGATTCTCTTTATCAGGATATTTCCAGAAAAAGAATATATCAAAAATAAATTAAAATATTACCCCGAAGACACTATCGTATCCTACCACGAAGGGGTAGGGGCCACTGTTTCCATCCACGACCAACCAGATGGCTACAAGGCACTGACCATAAATGGATCGAAAACAGCCTATACCAACCCGAATGATTTACGGGTACACAAACTACTCGGGTACCTCCCCTACTTTTTTCATCCCGGCGAAACAAAAAACGCGCTGGTCATCGGGTTCGGGCTTGGAGTAACCACCCATTCCCTGTCAAGAGAAGACATTCCAGTAGTAGACGTAGCGGAAATATGCCCAGGGGTCATCAAATCCTCGGCCAATTATTTTTCTTATCACAACCAAGATGCCATTCAACACGAAAACGTGAAGGTGTTCATAGAAGACGGCAGGTCGTATCTTTATCGATCACCTCGTACCTATGATATCATCACTTCCAATGCCGTGCACGCCCGCTTAAGCTCGAACCTCTATACCAAAGATTTTTACGAACTTTGCAAGGATCGTTTAAGCGAAAACGGGATGGTATGCCAATGGTTACCTACTAATTGGCTAAGCAAGGACGAATTCAGGGCCCTGGTAAAGGCCTTTCACCAGGTTTTCCCAAATTCTTCGTTTTGGTACGTCACGCGCGGCCATGCCCTTTTACTAGGTTCCCAGGGCAAGATGGTGAAGGATTATCAAAAATTACAAGAACACGTGCAAAAACCGAATATTCGTAAAAGCTTGGCCGAGGCAGAAATATTCAACCTGGACATGCTGCTGGGGCAATTGCTAATGGACCCGGCAGATTTGGAAAAATATTGCAAGGGGGCCCCGGTAAACACGGACAATAAGCCAATCGTAGAATATAGCCAGGTAATGGATTTGAAACCAAACCTCAACGTTTTGTCAGACATGGCTTCAACACGATATGATATCAACAAGGGAATAAACCTGATAGCAGTTAATGGCCGTTCCAAGGAATGCGTAGCAAGACATATCCAAAATTATAACAAGTTATACCGGGAACAATTAATGCATTTTATTAACGGTTTTGAACTCGAAAAATAAAAAAATGAAAGAAAAAAGATTTTTACGCGCTTTTTATGGAATCATTATACTGGTTATTATCTTAATGCAAGCTTGTCAAACAAACCAGCCAGTTTACAAAGATCCCGCGGCACCCGTGGATAAAAGGATTAAAAATTTAATGAAACGGATGACACTGGAAGAAAAAATAAACCAGTTATCCGGTCATGAAGAAATGGGCTGGGACGAAGAAAACCTCACGGGTTTTGGCACGAAGGACAACAAGCGGTTGGGCATACCAGGTTTTAAAATGACCGACGGCCCGGTAGGCGTAAGGTGGGGAAAATCAACAGCTTTCCCGGCAGGTATTGGAATGGCCGCCACATGGGACACGGCATTGATTCGTGACATTGGAGAAGCCCTGGCTAAAGAAACCCTGGTGAAAGGAAGAAATTACCTGCTTGGCGGTTGCGTGAATATTCACAGGAACCCCTTGGGGGGCAGGAATTTTGAAAGCTTCGGGGAAGACCCTTACTTGTCGTCCAGCATGATTGTCCCTTACACCCTGGGTATAAAATCACAGAACGTGGTATCCTGCGTGAAACATTATGCATGCAACAACCAGGAATGGGAAAGGAACAAGGTGAACATGCTTGTTGAAGAAAGGGCGCTAAGGGAAATATACCTGCCCATGTACAAGGCCGCCGTGAAAAAAGCCGGCGTCCATTCAGTAATGGGGGCATACAACTTGATAAACGGGGAACATTGTACCGAGAACAAAGCTTTATTGACTGATATCTTAAAAAAAGAATGGGGCTTTAACGGGTTTGTTATCTCAGACTGGAACTCGGTGCACAGCACGAATGATGCTGCCAAGAGCGGGTTAGACCTGGAGATGCCAAATGGCAAGTATTTTGGTGACAAATTATTAGAAGCAGTAAAAAATGGGGAGATTGAAGAAGACATTATCGATGATAAAGTGAAAAATATTCTCATGGTAAAATTTGAAACAGGGCTTTTTGACCGGGCAACCAAAGAGGATACACTAGCCGAAAAGCTCTTGCTAAAGGAAAATAGGCAGCTAGCATTGGAAGCCGCGGAAAAAAGCATCGTGCTGGCAAAAAACACGCGAAAGCTATTGCCCCTCGAAAAAGCGACCATAAAACAGATTGCCGTTATTGGCCCGAATGCGGCCATGGCCCGAACAGGTGCCGCGGGCAGCTCTAAAGTAAACCCCCAATATTCCGTTTCCCCACTTGAAGGGATTAAAAACTACCTGAAAAACGACGACATCAAAGTCGTGCACGCGATCGGCGATCCTTTAATATCAGGCGAACTTGCGAGCATCCCTCGTCGCTTTTTATCTACACCGGATGGGCAAAAAGGGTTAAAAACCCATTACTTTACAAACCATTTACTTGAAGGGAAACCCCATTACACGGGAATTTCGAGCACGATAGATTTTGATTTTCAAGATGAAATAATCAATAAAGTACAAAAAAAAGATTCTTTTTCCATCCGGTGGGAAGGCGTTATAAAAATTCCTGAAAGCAGGGAATATACTTTTTACCTTACCAGTGACGACGGCTCCAGGTTATATATTAACGAAAAATTAGTAATTGACAACTGGGGGGTCCATGGGCCGGTTACCAAACAAGCTAAATTAAACTTGAAAAGAGGCACGTCCCTCCCGATAAAAATTGAGTTTAATGAATTAGGATACGGTGCAATGGTACAATTGGCCTGGGATTACAGGGATACACACGTGAACAAGGAAATGCAACAAGCCATTGACCTGGCCAGGCAATCAGACCTGGCCGTGGTTTGCATCGGTGCATCCGAATTGATAGAAGGGGAAGGAATGGACAGGAAATCATTGCAATTGCCCCAGCAACAAGACTTGCTTACCCAAGAGATATGCAAGGCAAACCCCAACACGGTAGTGGTTGTATTTGGGGGCACGCCCATGCAGCTAACCAACTGGACAGATTATTGTAAAGCATTATTATTAGCTTGGTACCCAGGGCAAGAAGGGGGCCATGCCTTGGCCAATATCCTCTTCGGGGAAACAAACCCGTCCGCGAAATTGCCCATATCTTATATTCAAGAATACAAGGAATCACCAGTTTTTGACAATTACAAGAACCCCGACTTGCAGATTCCTTATGACGAAGGCATTTTTATTGGCTACCGGTGGCTCGACAAGAAAAAGATAAAACCACTTTTCCCCTTCGGGCACGGCTTATCTTACACGAGTTTTAACATTGGTGAACCGAAAATATTGAAAAAAGGTAAATATCTATTCGAAATAAAACTTGAAGTGAAAAACACTGGGCCAATGGAAGGGAGCGAAACGATACAGGTTTACCTGCACGACAAAAAATCAAGTCTTGAACAGCCGTTAAAACAACTAAAGGCCTATCAAAAAATCCAACTTAAACCAGATGAACAAAAAACCGTACGATTGACATTAAACAAAGAATCCTTTCAATATTATGATCCTGGAAAAAAAGGTTGGAGAACAGAAGCTGGAAAGTTCGAAATTTGGATAGGAAATTCATCGGGGAACATACAACATAAAAAAACAGTTCAAATTCAGTAAATATAGATATTAATTTGAATATTAAGAATATTAAAAAAAATGATAAAATAATCACATTAATTGAACAAATATTTAAAGCCTTTTAGCATTAATTTTTATTACTTTGTGCTGATATTACTTAAATAAATTTAAATTTAGTGTAGAATGATAGAAAATTAGATGAATGATGAAAAAATTATTTAAAAATCAAACAAAAGAATCGAGAAAATTTCTCTTAATCGAAGTGGCGTTATTTATTGTAATCGCCTGTATGAGCATGTTGTTACTGACTATTATTCTAAACTAACTACTAATTAACTATACTTGAAGCAAGGAGCCACTTAATAAGGTGGCTCCTTTTTTTAATTAAAATTAAAATCAAGATACAGAATTAAAAAAACATTTGCAGGGGCACGATATATGTTTTTAAAT
>CAZKIR010000195.1:6490-7469 GCA_964552835.1 uncultured Bacteroidales bacterium | reverse complement strand
CATTTGAAACCAGGTTATATATTACTTTATCCATCTTGTCCCTGTCAATGTACATTTCAATTTCTTGCCCGGGAAAATCGGTAACGAGAAATATGTTCTTCTGTTTAAACTGGTAATCAAAATACTCGAGTACCGATTTCGTGAATTCTATGATACCTGTTTTCGAAACCTGGATATCCAACTTGTTCAATTCGATCTTGCGAAAATCAAATATTTGGTTCATTAAGCGGATCAAACGGTTTACATTCCGATAAATCATGTTTATTTCTTCCATGGACGGGGATGGTTTCCCCTCGCTATCAATTTTTTCCATGATCCTTTTTAACGGGATGGAAATTAAGGTCAAAGGAGTTTTTAACTCGTGCGAAACATTCATGAAGAAACGCGTGCGCAAGTCCCTGAGTTTATCCTGCTGTTCTACCTTCAGTAGCATTTTTTCTTTGGTCAGGGTCATTCGTAACAGGTAATATGTTAACGCCATGATGAGAATGAAATAGGCGATCAGTGCGAATTTTGACTTGTAAAAAGGCGGGATAACCTTCAGTTTTACCTGTGCTGGCGATGGGTTCCAAACCCCGTAACTATTGGAGCCTTTTACCTTGAAGACATATTTCCCGGGTTTCAAGTTGTTAAAATAGGCCATGTTCCGGGTGCCAATATCCCTCCACTCTTCATCAAAACCTTCTAATTTATACTGGTATTGATTTTTTTCGGAATTAACCAGGTTAAGCGCGCAGAACTCGAAACCAATCATGCCAAATTTTGACTTGATCTCGACCATGTCCATGTAAGCAACGTGTTTATCCAGGTAATACCTGTCCTGGTCGGGTTTAATATATTCGTTCTTAACATTTACTTTCTCGTCAAAAACATAAAAATTAGACAACACCACCCTGGGGGGTATGCTATCGATCGTGATCTGGTGGGGGTTAAAATAGGTATACCCGAAAGACCCACCAAAATACATCATATCTTCCCT
>CAZKIR010000195.1:3100-6480 GCA_964552835.1 uncultured Bacteroidales bacterium | reverse complement strand
CGTAATTGGTGATGGCAAACTCCATACCTCCAATGGGAGAGAGCCTGGAAATCCCGTTTAACGTGCTAACCCAAAATATATTATTATTATCTTCATTAATAGCTTGTATCTCGTTGTTTGGTAAACCATATTTTTGGTCAATGATTTGTATGCGTGATCTATCATGGGTAAAGATATTGATACCCCTTTTGCTGCCCATCCAAATATTATCCTTAGAATCGATAAATATGGTTGTTATATGGTTTTCCGAGAGATAATAGGTACTGGATTGGCTTTGGTTAAAATGTTGGTATTCTTTCGAGGAGAAATTATAATGATAACAACCCAGGCTACTACCAATCCAAAGATTCTTTTGTTGGTCAAAACCAATATCAAAAGCCCAGGTTTGGTTAAGCACGACTGGTGCATCTGGATAAACATCTGTTATAGGCCGGAACTTACCGGAACCATTTTCCATGATATAGATCCCTTTCCCGTGGATCACGATCCAGATATTCCCATGTATATCCTCCTCTATGTCCCTCACGTCGCTGCCGGGTATATGTAACTCCTTGGCTTTTCCAGGATAAAATTGGGTAATATTCCGGGTTCCCGGTACATATTTCAGCAGGCCATTTATATAAGTACCTATCCATAAGTTGGACCGGGAATCTTCAAACATGCAAAAAACTTCACTAACACGGCTTGATGGGAGGAGGCCATCAAGAGAAAAAGCTTGCACGGGCCTGTTGTTCTTGTCCAAGACTTCAAACCCTTCGGTGTACCCGAGCCATAAATGCCCTGAAGGCCCTTTATATATCGACTTAACTTCCAAGTCCTTGTTCAAATCATCAAAATACTTGGGGGCTGCATAAAAACCCTTGTTCCGAAAAGCAACGTTTAACCCTTTTCCCGTACCTACCCATAAATTGGATTGATCGTCCATGAAAACATCGATGATATTATTGGATGATATGCTCTTGGTGTTTAATACATCCTCGAAGTAAGCCTGTTTCTCGTTCGTTTTTAAATCTAACACGATAAGACCGCCTGACGTGCCCACGTGTAAATCATCCCCTCTTTTCATCAAGGAGGTAGTATGCGCCAAGCCTTCGATTAGATTATAATAGGTATATTTTTTAGATTCGATATTGTAGCTTACAAGGTCGCTATTATAGGTGGTAATATATAGGGAATTATCGATCAACATCATGTCGGTTATTTCGGGATCCTGAATATGCTCCTGGTACTTGATATTAAATTGGGTGGTCAGGTTGGTTTTAATATTGTACCGGAATATCGTGTTTCGCGAGCTAATCCAGCACCGGTTTTCATCGTCAATAAACATGAACTTGCTATAAGGTTGTTGCAGGTTCAGTTTGGTTTGTATTTGCCCGTTTTCGAGGTTGAACAAGAAGCCGCCCTCGGACAGGAAATATATCGTGCCATCAACCGCCTCGTCTACCGAACTGATAATGTTTAGCTCGTTGCCTAAGGGCAATAAAGGGTTGGGTATAAAGTGTTCGAAGCGATCACGCACGGGATCGTACCGGTTTAACCCGTTCCATGTACCTATCCATAAATTACCTGCTGAAGAGACGAAAAGGCGGTTAATAAAATTGCTTGAAATGGAAAAGGAATCATTGACCGAGAAATAGTAATTATGAAAACTTTCCCCATCAAACCGGGAAAGGCCATTTTCCGTGGCTATCCATAAATACCCGGTAGTGTCCTGGATCACTTGCTGGATATTGTTCGTGGGCAAACCATCACGGATAGAAAAATTTTCGAACAACAGGTTTGCTTCTTTTTTTCCCTGCACCGTGGAAAATATGAAAACAAGCAAGGCAAAAACAATTGCCCTCAACATCTTATAATTCGTAATACCTTTCATTATCATGGCAAATTTAAAAAAAATCAAACTTAATTATTTTTCCTTGTTTTAAATATAATCCAAATATTTTACTTATTGTCTACAAAGCGGGGAAAAAGAGGAATTTGAAAGGAAAAAAAATTCTATCTAAATCCATATTGTCGCTTTCTGCATAGTTTTGACATTAGAAAAAGCGAACAAAATTAAACCATGAAGAATAAACAACAATTAAAAAAGATGAAGCAGATAACAATATTGCAAATTGTTTTATTAGTAGCAGTACTTGCCCTGTTCGCTTTGGTATACAATATTGTATTGCATTATTAAAAAAATTAACAAAAACTAAACCAGTAAAACCACGCATTATGAAAACGAAAATTACCATATTGTTATTGTATTTGTTCATTTTTCCTTTGTTATTGCACGCGGGGAACATTAGTGGCCTGGTAAAAGACAAGGAAACCGGGGAAGCCTTGATCGCGGCCAGCGTATCGATAAAAGGGACAACCATTGGTACGGTTACCGACCTGAACGGGCATTATGATTTGTCGGTAAGCCAGGAAGGGACCTATACCGTGGTGGCATCTTATATCGGGTACGTGCCGGAAGAATATGAAGTGGTCATCGGCAAACAAGATCAACTAAAACATACTTTTGAGATGAGCCCTACCTCGGTTAAGATGGAAGAGGTAGTGGTAACCGTGCAGGCCAGGGGGCAAATACGGGCACTTAACCAGCAAATCAAGTCTGATTACATCTCGAACGTGGTATCCTCTGAACGCTTGCAAGAAGTGCCCGATGCCACCGTGGCCGACGCCTTGGCCAGGATACCGGGCATT
The DNA here is from genome assembly GCA_964552835.1 of uncultured Bacteroidales bacterium. Lineage (GTDB taxonomy): Bacteria > Bacteroidota > Bacteroidia > Bacteroidales > CAYFUP01 > CAZKIR01. The sequence continues at coordinate 3,789 of CAZKIR010000195.1, read as the reverse complement.
ACAGTAAAATCAGATAATGGGGAAGGAAATGAAATTCAAATACGGGGCATGGAACCGCGGCTTAACCTGGTTACGGTTAACGGTGTACGTTCCCCATCGGCCGATCACGAGGAAAATTCAGTGGGTTTGGCCGGGATTTCCCCGTTCATGATCGAGGAAATTGAGGTGCAAAAGTCCCTTACGCCCGATAAAGATGGTGACGTGGTAGGGGGCATCGTGGATCTTAAATTGCGGGACGCGGAAGAAGGCTTTAAATTAAACATGGTGGCGCAAAACAATTATAATTCTCTTGTGCAATCCCCTTTTAACCCCAGGGCTACCTTACAAATGAGCAACCGTTTTTTTGATAATAAGCTGGGGCTTGTATTGGTTGGGAATTTCGAGGAGGTTGATCGATCCAGCGAGAGGATGTCCGCATGGGGTGACGTCAATAAATTATCTTCGGGTAAAGTGGTTATCAACACCAACGGGGCTAATTTCTGGAACTCTGATTTTAACCGGAAACGATACGGTGGGAGTTTTTTCATGGATTACCGGCTGCCCAATGGTAGTATCAAGGGAAGCAGCTTTATTAACGGACTTAGCAATGATGAATTTACACGGACATGGAACTGGAACCGTTCAATTGGCGGTATTAACAAACCCATTAGTTCAAAAGAAAGCAATACTTTGTCCATGGTAAATTCCTT
>CAZKIR010000195.1:2788-3090 GCA_964552835.1 uncultured Bacteroidales bacterium | reverse complement strand
TGACGCATAAACTATTCTGGAATTCTAACCTGGATGTGAATGTTTCTTATACTGCTGCAAACCGTGAAACACCGGTAGAGTATAGAATGAATACCAAATGGCTTAATGCTAGCAATTGGCCGGGACTACCTAATGAACTTAATGAGAAATTACTTAGTGGGAGAACACTTTATCCTTATGACCTTCAGGAATTTGCAAAACATTATATAGACTCGAGTTTTTTCATGGAAAACTTGAGTTCGAAAGACAATACCTTTAATGAAAGTGAGTTAATGGCTTCTTTCAACTGGAAATTCCCATTT
>CAZKIR010000195.1:0-2778 GCA_964552835.1 uncultured Bacteroidales bacterium | reverse complement strand
AATATGAAATTCGGGGGCAAGTACCGCAAGAAAGACAGGGAATATGACGCCAACGATCGCGGATATGGCCTTACAACGGGTCAGCAACAAGAGCTACGGAAATATATTTTGTACGCGAACCCTGATCTTGATTTTGGCCTAGGGGAGTTCACGGAATATGTGCAGAATAATTTTGCCACTTATCCTTTTCTAAGTGATTACGACCAATGGATTTTGGATGATCAATTCAGGCAAAAAGGGTACGTGGAACGTGCAATAATGGAGCAAATTATTAGTGATTTAGATGATGATCACTGGTCGGTTACCAATACAGGGGAGCACCCCCGCCGAAACATCGCGGATGATTACTCCGGATCGGAAGAAATAATGGCCGGGTATGGCATGGCCAATATAAACATTACGAAATATATACAATTGATCGGTGGGGTCCGGGTTGAAGATATAAAAACCGATTACCGGTCCTTCGGGATAAGAGAAAGCGGTGTGATAGATTTTACCCTCGAAGAGTTTGACGATAGCCTGGCAGTTCGCAGGAACACCTTCGTGTTGCCCATGGTAAACGCGAAAATCAAACCCACGGAATGGCTGCAATTCCGTTTAGCGTATACCCAATCCATTGCCAGACCAAAATATTACAGTTACATGCCCAGGTACAAACTTGGACGATTAAAAGATATAACGAATATTGGAAACCCAAATTTAACCCCGGCTTTATCCCATAACATAGACGCTTACATGTCTATCAAGGCAAATAGTCAAACAATAGGTGTTGCAGGTGTACTAACTGCAGGTGTTTTTCATAAACGGCTTGAAGGTTATGAATATACAAAAAACTATGTAAACCTTCATGATTCTATAAACGATGTACATCCTTACAATGTTGTAGCAAGTAACAGGGATAGCCCTATAGAAGTACCTATTAATAACCCGGAACCAGCTTTTAGCCAAGGGATTGAGATAGATTGGCAGGGAGCCTTTATTTATCTTCCCAAACCTTTTAACGGCATCGTGCTTAATGCCAACTATACCCTGACAGAAACCGAACAAACCCAAATTATTCAAAAAGTAAAATCTACCGTGCCTGATCCAAAAAAGCCATGGATTAAAGAAACTGAAGTATTAGATTCCACTTTCGAAGAATCCCTGTTTTCGCAACCTCGATATGTTATCAATGTTTCACTTGGTTATGATTATAAAGGATTTTCAGCACGATTGGCTTACACGCGTACGGCAGAAACTTTTTCCGGGTATTTTGGAACAGGAAGGGATTTTTCAGAAAACCGAAAACTTAGTGCAATGCAAGAAGTTTACGATCTTTCAGTAAACCAAAAAATACCAAAAGTAGATGGAATGCAAGTATTTTTCAACATGTCGAATATTGCTTCCACTTTTAACGCGAAAGAATTCGTGAAGGTTTCAAGCGGTAGCAAGCAAAACTATCCATTGTATGAAGAATATTTTGGACGGATCATGATATTTGGTTTACGGTATACAATGTAATTAGAAGGATGAAAAATATATAAACAAATGAAAAAAAGCCTGTGAGAAGTCGCGAAAGGGTTCCCGGCTCTCCCAGGCCTTCAAAAATGCAAAAAAGAACCCACTTATTTATTAACTAAATTTAAATTACCATGAAAAAAGGAATTTTTACTTTCTTACTTGTCTTGGCTTTTGGGCTAGGAACGATTGCCATCGCGCAAACTACTTACCAAGTGCCATCTGATTCGGCACTGAACGAGTTTATCTCGAACAATCATGATGCAGACGGCTTAAGTACCTATGAACTGGAAAGGGACGGTTATTACGTGCTGACCGGTTCCATGGGTTTCTCGGGCGACATTGCTATAGTGGCAGAAGATGGCGATGGTGCCCGCCCGATTGTTATCATGGGCACGAACGACGAAGGGGGCTCGAATGGTTGGGGCATGCTGTGGACCAATGGCAGCATTTACTACGAGAGCATTAACTGGAAAGTTACCAACGAACTGGGCGCTCGCGGGCCATGGAGCAGTGCCTTGTTTAGCACCAGCGGATCGAACATTACCATTGAAATGGTAGACTGTATCGTGGAATACTCCGACGGTGTTTCCATCTGGAACGAATCCGGTACTGACGTTACCCTTGTTTTACGCGACAACCTGTTCCGCTGGAATGGCACGAACGACGGTGGACGTTGGCAAGGTTTTGGCAGCTTGCTGAAAAACGGGAGCCTGGAATTGGCCATTATTGAAAACAATACTTTCGTAGAGAACTATTCATGCCTTTTCATTCATGAGAACGGGTACATGAAAAACCTTTTCTTCAACCACAACACGATTATCAGCAATGGCCAGGGACCCTTACGTTACATGTTTGCCGACCGGGCCGTGTGCATGAACAACTTGTTTATTGACGCGCATTTTGGGGGGGAAACACCCCAAGCCTTGGCCGGAAATGACGTTGAGAAAAATATGCCCATGGGCGTGTACGCGATTGACTACTACCGGTCTGATACACTTAAACCAACAGGATACCCGGCTGAAGAAGACCGGATTAACGTGATTGCTTACAACGCGAATTATGTTTATCCCGATTTGAAAGAGTACTGGGACAACCAACCCGACACCTTCCTCGTGGCCGATTATACCAAGGGCGACAATGGTTTCTTGAACAGCCGCGCTTATAAAATGATGAAAAGCGAAGGTGATTTTGATTATCCCATGTTTAAATGGGACGAGGACCTGAGGGTTCACCGAAAAATTAAATCGGATTTTATGAAGGTGAAATTGTATAATTCCA
>CAZKIR010000194.1:216-7493 GCA_964552835.1 uncultured Bacteroidales bacterium | reverse complement strand
CATTAGTGCCGCTTTGGCCAATTGGAATTGACGTAGTTCGCCCGCGTAGTACTTGTAAAGGGTTTTGCCTTCAACTTTTTCCCCTTGTATGGGATACAGCCCCCCGAATTCCCCGGGATTAAGTTTCCGGCTAAAAACACCAAGTTGCACGCGGTACACGACCCCGGGGGGTATTTGCATGTCATACGGGATGGGGTTCGAATCATTATAAGGTGTTTGATCTATTATTTTGAATTTATCGGCTACCCTGGGTCCTTGCTTCAAGGGTTTCTTTTTTTCTTGAAGGTAGTTGGCCACGAAATTGCTTGAATCACTTGATTCATTTTCTGTCAGGTTGTCAGGTGGGATGATTTTCTTGGGGGCAAGGGTCATCAGACTGTCCAGGATTCCTTGGTATTCTTTCTCGGCCAGGGCTGTCTTGGTTTTTTTCAATTCCTTGTCAATTGGCATATCTTGCAACTCGTACCCGAGGTAGGTTAAAAAAGCCATCTCTTGTATATCAAGCGAGGCTTGGTTCAGGGAATCCGCCATATTAACTTTTTCCACGACGGTCTGTGCCGGATCGTCAGGTTTTACAGTACCTTCCACGAGTCCCGCTTCCAGGTACAATTCCTCGGCCTTGCTGGCCATATCATTGGCATATTCAATGTATAAAGCATTGGTAGCCTTTATCCTGGCAAGGGGCAAGTATTTTTTGTACAATTGGTACTTTTCCGCGCGCAGGGTCCTGGTTGCCCTGGTTTTTTCTTGCTGCTCGTCCCAATATTTTTGGGTCAACTTATGTAACCTGCGTTTCGTAAAATACTCCATAAGCCCATCACGGCCAGGTATTTTTTTCTTACATTTTTGTATTTTTCTTGAAATTTTTCGGGATTTTTCTGTTGAGGGATTTTCCAGGCCCTTTATATCCTGGTTTAGTTGTTGCAGTTTTTCCATCCCTTTGGCACCAAACACGTCCTGCACCTTTACTAAATTCATGAATTCCTTGATAGGAGAGGGAGCTTTTATTTTTTCCGGCGCGGGTTTGTAATGTCTAATTTCTTTTTCAAGATATTGATTTTCAATACTCCCCAGTATTTGGTAATTTTCTTTCAGTACCCCGTTCAGAGAATCCGATTTGCCCTTGACCAAGTTTATTTCACGATATAAATTTTTCTTGAACCCTTCGTCTTCTGCTTGCCGGTATGTATTTTCCATGGAAATTATAGATTGTTCGCACGAATCTTTTTGTCGTTGCAATTCCAGCGTGCGATCCAGTAATTCCTGGTACGCGGCCTCGATTTTTTCAAAATTTGATTTACTGGTTTTACCTGGGCTGTTATCCAGGGCAGTATCTTTTTTAGCAAGGGCTAAAAGGGCTGTTTTTCTTAGTATTTCCGGGCTATCATAGGCAACTTGTCCGCGTTCTCCCGACAAAAGGATCGTGTAGGTGTTTACTTGTCCTGGTTTTCCTTCCCTGTTGGAAGCAAACATAGCCTTGTTCTCGTAGACGTCGGGCACGAAAAGGATATCATCCTGGGGTGAGTTTATCGGGAAGTCCAGGTTCTCGGGCGGGGTCCAGCTTTGGCTCACGGGTTCGAAAACGCTTTTGTAAATATCGTAACCGCCCATGCTATAATGGCCTTTGGAACAAAAGTATAGTGTTTTCCCATCGGGCATAATATAGGGGTATTCTTCATCGTAAGAGGTATTAATCTCTTTTCCCAAGGGCTCGGGATCCCCCCACTGGTCAGGGCCGGTTTTTTTCACTCGAAAAATATCGAGGCTTTTGTTTTTTTCGTCGTCCTCCACGAGAGACGAGTAGTAAAGATAATCACCTGTTTCAAGCTTGTTGGGGACGAACAATAGCGTGTTGCTTTTATTTCTTTGCTCGGTGGCGGACAAAAAACGGGAAGGTTTGTATGAAAATTTTCCCCCAATATCAAGGTTTTTATATTGTTGATAAAAATTCCCAACAGGATGCCATTCCTTTTTTAAAACTACCGTGGAGGGCGCGTATTTTACCAGGTAATCCCCGTTATTGCATGTTTCCCTGGCTCTTTTGGCTTGTTCTATAAGGTTTTCACCTGTACCATACAAGATAAATTTATTGTATGCGCCCACGGCTTTTCCAAAATAATAGTTTAATTGGTATGCTTTTCCGAGATAATAATATACTTCAGGGGGTACTTTTTGGGTCGAGGAGTATCGCAAATATGGGATGGATTCAAGGGTTTTTCCGGTTTGTAAGAGACATAGGCCGTAATAATAATTATAATCCGGGTCTTTTTGGTATTCACCTATCAATTCCTGGAAGAATGGCATGGCCTGGGCATATTGCCCTTCATTCACGAACCGCGTGCCGATTTCCAGGTACTGTTCTTCTTTGTTTTTCACGCCCTGCCCATTTCCGGCAAAGGGTAGCAATAAAATAAGGGCCAACAGGAAAGAAGCGGGTTGAGCCTTGACGGCCAATCTATTAAAGAATATTTTCATAAGCTGTATCGTGGCATGTTATATTTTAGAAATGAAAAAATAAATTAATGACAAAAAAATTAAAAGAACAAAAATAAGTTGTGATTATTTTATCTTTTCCCTTGCTTTTTTATAAATTTACTTGTTGATAAACTTTTTGAAAAGCACGGGTGTTTTGTCTATAATCTTTTTAAATTTACAAACCTTTAAAAGCATGTAAAAATGAGTAAAAAATTGCAAGAAGGCGATAAAGCCCCGGTTTTTGAAGCGCTGGACCCCAAGGGGGAACAAATCCGGTTGGAAAATTACAGGGGAAAAAAAGTAATCCTTTATTTTTATCCCAAAGACAATACCCCGGGTTGTACGGCAGAGGCCTGCAACTTAAGGGATAATTACCAGGAATTGCTCGACAAGGGTTTTGTCGTGATCGGGGTAAGCCCCGACGATTTGAAATCGCACGGGAAATTTATTGCTAAAAACAGTTTGCCTTTTCCTTTAATACCTGATACCGGTAAAGAAATTATAAATGCATATGGTGTTTGGGGAGAGAAAAATATGTACGGGAATACCCATGAAGGGGTATTGCGGACCACTTTCGTGATTGACGGGGAAGGTAAAATCGAGAAAGTTTTTGACAAGGTGAAAACAAAAGATCATACGCGGCAGATTTTGGATGAATTAGAGAATACATAAATAATAGAACAATGGCAAAAGAACAATCAACAAAAACATCTCAAGAACAAGATAAAGATTCGAACCAGAAAAAACAGGCAGTCAACAAGGAAAAACTGAAAGCCTTGGAATTGACCATGGACAAACTGGAAAAGGGTTACGGGAAAGGTACCATCATGAAGCTTGGTGACAAGACCGTGGTGGATGTGCCTTCTATACCATCGGGTTCTATTTCGTTAGACATGGCCTTGGGCGTTGGTGGTTTCCCGAAAGGGAGGGTAGTTGAAATTTTCGGCCCTGAATCATCCGGGAAAACTACTTTGGCTATCCATGCCATGGCAGAAGCCCAAAAAGCCGGTGGCATCGCGGCCATGATTGATGCGGAGCACGCGTTTGATCGTTTTTACGCTGAGAAACTTGGCGTTGACGTGGAAAATTTGCTTATATCTCAACCCGACAACGGCGAGCAAGCCCTGGAGATTGCAGACCACTTGATCCGTTCAGGGGCGGTTGACATGGTCGTGATCGACTCCGTGGCAGCCCTTACCCCGAAAGCGGAAATCGAAGGCGAAATGGGCGATTCAAAGATGGGTTTGCAAGCCCGGCTCATGTCACAGGCCTTACGGAAACTGGCTGCCAATATTAGCAAAACCAACACCTGCTGTATCTTTATCAACCAGTTGCGTGAAAAAATAGGGGTGATGTTTGGCAATCCCGAAACCACTACTGGTGGGAACGCGCTAAAATTTTACTCTACTACCAGGGTAGATATCCGCCGTGTTAACCAGATTAAAGACGGTGATGAAGTAGTTGGCAACCGGACCCGCGTGAAAATCGTGAAAAATAAACTGGCTCCACCTTTCAGGAAAGCCGAGTTTGATATCATGTACGGTGAAGGGATTTCAAAAACCGGTGAAATTATTGACCTCGGGGTGGATTATAACGTGGTGAAGAAAAGCGGATCCTGGTTTAGCTATGGCGATACCAAGTTGGGCCAAGGCCGTGAAGCCGTGAAACAATTGTTGCTTGACAACCCCGAATTGCTCGAGGAACTGGAAGGAAAGATACGGGAAGCATTAAAAAAACAATAGTTTGATAAAAAAAGCTGCCTTTTCGAAAAAAGGCAGCTTAATAAATCATTTATAGAAATTTTGGATTACTCGCTGTTCATGGATATCAAGAACTCCTCATTGGTAGCCGTGCGTTTCAGCTTGTCGCGCAAGAATTCCATGGCTTCTACCGGGTTCATATCGGCCAGGTAGTTCCGTAAGATCCAAACCTTGTTCATGAAATCAGAGTCAAGCAATAATTCTTCCCTACGGGTGCTATATCCGTTTGTTGGCCAACCTACGGTCGAGTTGAAGCTCCATGTTACCGGTCCCTTTAAATTCTTCGAAAATCACGTCGTCCATTTTCGATCCTGTTTCAGTAAGGGCCGTGGCCATGATGGTAAGCGATCCACCATTTTCAATGTTCCGGGCTGCCCCGAAAAAGCGCTTGGGTTTTTGCAATGCATTGGCATCCACCCCGCCCGAGAGCACTTTGCCAGAAGCGGGTGCAATGGTGTTGTACGCTCGGGCCAAGCGGGTAATGGAATCTAACAAGATAACCACGTCGTGCCCACATTCAACCAGCCTTTTTGCTTTTTCAAGCACGATATTGGCCACGCGGGCATGCCGTTCGGCCGGCTCGTCAAAAGTAGAAGATATCACTTCGGCCCGCACGTTCCGTGCCATATCGGTAACTTCTTCTGGCCGCTCGTCAATCAGTAATACCATCATGTACACTTCCGGGTTATTGTAGGCGATAGCGTTGGCCACTTCTTTTAGCAACACGGTTTTCCCGGTTTTTGGCTGTGCCACGATCAACCCGCGTTGGCCTTTCCCGATAGGAGAAAACATATCTACCACCCGGCAAGACATATCTTTTTGCCCCTTGGCCACCAGTTCAAATTTTTCTTCCGGGAAAAGCGGGGTAAGGTAGTCAAATGGCACCCTGTCACGGATAAAATCGGGATCCCGGCCATTTATTTCCTTGATTTTTATTAACGGGAAGTATTTTTCGCCTTCCTTGGGCGGGCGTACTGTCCCGGTAACGGTATCTCCTGTTTTTAAACCAAACAATTTGATTTGTGACTGGGACACGTAAATATCGTCTGGCGAGTTCAGGTAATTATAATCCGAGCTCCTTAAAAAACCATAACCGTCGGGCATGATTTCCAATACCCCGGAACTGGTAATGATCCCGTCAAACTCGAACTGCTGGTCGTGTGGTTTTCGGGAATCCAGGTTGCGGTGCCTTCCTCGCTCACGTTTGCCATTGGTTTTTTCCTCGGGCAATGGGGCGGGCTTGTCGCGATTTTTTTCCGGTTCGTCCGGCTTTTTGTTTTCTGGCTCTTTACGCTGCACGGACACTTTTTTTTCTTCTTTCTTATTATCTTCACGCCGTTCTTTTTCGGGTTTTTCAGAAGGTTTTTCTTCAATTTTCTCGTTTTTTTTCGTTGTTGACTTTGTCCGGCGGCGTGTTGTTTTCTTTTCTTCTTCCGGCTTTTCTTGCTCACTGGCTTTCTTGCGGCCTGGTTTTTTCTTGGTAGTTTCTTGTTCAGGACCGGTCGCGTTAATAGCTTGCTGGTCTAGAATTTTGTAGATGAGATCTTGTTTGCGGAGGGATTCAACTCGTTTAATTTTTAGCTCTTTGGCTATCTCTCTCAATTCTGGCACCAATTTTTTATTCAATTCAAGAATATCATACATTTTTGTGATCGTTAAATGATTAAAAGATTTATATTTTTTTTGTTACAACAATTAAATAAAATTATTATATTTACTGGAAAATTAAAATTATAGGGATAACTTTTTTGTTCTTTCAGAACTGACTTATACCATAAGGAATTATGTTGCAATATTAAAGAATAGTTTAAGAATTACCAAATAAAAATTTTAATTATTTTTTAAATATTTTAACAAACCATATTTTTACTATCTAACAAAAACCATTATGCACTCTTTTGAGCCCATTAATATGACAACTTAATTTATACTGGATGAGGCAGTTAAAAATTATCAAACAGGTTACCAACCGGGATACACCTTCATTAGACATGTATCTCCACGATATTGGTAAAGAAAATTTAATTAGTGCTGACGAGGAAGTGGAATTAGCAAGGAGGATCCGGTCGGGTGATCCAGAAGCCTTGGAAAAAATGATCAAGGCGAACTTACGTTTTGTTGTATCTGTATCTAAACAATATCAAAATCAGGGTTTAAGTTTACCTGATTTAATTAACGAGGGTAACCTGGGGCTTATTAAAGCAGCCCAACGGTTTGATGAGACCCGGGGGTTCAAGTTTATATCGTACGCCGTATGGTGGATCCGGCAGTCCATCTTGCAAGCCCTGGCCGAACAAGCCCGTATCGTCCGGTTACCTTTAAATAAAATAGGCTCTCTTAACAAGATAAACCGTACCCTTGCCGAATTGGAACAAAAATACGAGCGGGAACCGTCTTTTCTGGAGATCGCCCAGGCTTTGGAGCTGGCCCCTAAAGAAGTACGGGACGCCATAACCAGCTCGGGGCGCCATATTTCCATGGATGCCCCGATTAGCCATGATGAAGACAATACCATGTACGATGTCTTGTTGAGCAAGGAATCGCACAGCCCTGACAAGGGATTAGTATATGATTCCCTGAAAAAGGAAATTGAACGGGCATTGGGCACCCTCACGTGCAGGGAGGCCGATATTATCCGTTATTATTACGGGCTGAATGGCCAACACCAGTTTACCCTTGAGGAAATTGGCGATAAATTTAACCTTACCCGGGAAAGGGTACGCCAAATCAAGGAAAAGGCCATTAAGCGGTTAAAACAAACTACACGCAGTAAAATTTTAAAATCATACCTGGGATAAGTTATTTTATCTCATATTTTGGTATTAATTTTGTACGATAAATAACTTGAAAAAAGCACATAACTTTTTTACTTTTGCACATGGTACTATGGGGCTGACCTGGTATTGACAGCAAGGTAAAGGAGTATGTTAGCATGCCGGGCATTGGGGATACGCCCGTTAATCTCATTCCCGAACCATTAAATGGCGCAGACAATTACGCTCTTGCAGCCTAATCGAAGTATAGTAGATTAATGGCTTAATC
>CAZKIR010000194.1:0-206 GCA_964552835.1 uncultured Bacteroidales bacterium | reverse complement strand
GTGACAAGACGTTCCGCTAAAAGGACTTGCCTGATTCCTTTTGGTACATGGAACGGCCCGCAATTTCAGGATAGCCGGGATATAGGCTTGGTATTCCGGTGAAAATCAAATCAAGCCTACGGAACATGTAGGTTGGTTCCTTTCCGGCATGCTCCTGACAAATAAAACGGGACTAAGCATGTAGAGTGCATACGTCTTTCTTGTCT
>CAZKIR010000193.1:5248-7511 GCA_964552835.1 uncultured Bacteroidales bacterium | reverse complement strand
GAAATGCCCTTATTTTATCTCACTTAATGGGAAATGGAATTTTCAATGGTTTGAAACAATAAAAAAAGTGCCTGCTGGCATCGAACAACCAACCTATGCTTTTCATCAAGATGATACCATCCGTGTCCCGTCTAACTGGCAAATGAAGGGGTTTGGATACCCCAAGTTCCGGAACATATCCATGGAATTTCCTCAAGATCCGCCAAATGTACCAACATATTTTAACCCCGTGGGTTGTTACGCGAAAACATTTTCCTTGCCGGAAGACTGGAAAAAACGGCCTGTTTTCTTGCGTTTTGAAGGGGTGAAATCGGCCTCGTATGTATACGTGAACGGCCAAGAGGTAGGCTACAACCAAGGCGGGATGGAGCCAGCCGAGTACAACATCACGAAGTATTTACAAAATGGTGAAAACCACCTGGCCGTAAAAGTACTCCGCTATTCGGATGGTTCTTTCCTGGAAAACCAGGACATGTGGCGCCTATCTGGCATTTACCGGGACGTGTACGTGTATTCCACGCCACCCGTTCACTTGCGTGATTATCACGTGATCACGGATCTGGATCAGGAATATAAAAATGCCTTGCTTAAAATCAAGTTCGAGATAGAAAACCTCCTTCCTGAAGAAGCAAAGGGTTTTAAACTACACGTATCTTTGTTGGAGAATACCCATGGCGTGTGGAAAAAACCACTCGTGCTCGAGAAAATAAACTTGTATGGAAACAGTCACGAGTCTTACCAGCTCAATCGCGAACTTACCGCGCCCAGGCTTTGGTCGGCCGAGCAGCCCAACTTGTATGATCTCGGGATTGAACTGATAAACCCGGAAGGTGAAACCATCCAGGCTATCATGCAGAAAGTAGGGTTTAGGGAAGTGGAAGTAAAAAATCAAACTTTCTGGGTCAATGGCAAAAAAATTAAGTTTAACGGGGTAAACAGCCACATGCACCATCCCGTGCACGGGAAAGCCGTGCCCCGGGAAACCCTGTTAAAGGACATAGAGATCATGAAACAATTCAATATTAATTGCATCCGCACTAGCCATTATCCACCTACCAAAAAATTACTGGATTTAGCTGACGAATACGGGATGTATATCGTTGACGAAACCGGTGACGAATGCCACGAGAATACATACTTGTCAGGCGATAGCGCGTGGCGTGAGGCATTTATTGACCGGGCGGTGAAACTAGTCCACCGCGACAAGAACCATCCCTCCTTAGTTATTTGGAGCGCCGGGAACGAGGCTGGCGTAGGCAAAAACCTGAAATATGCCATTGAAGCCGGGAAGAAAATTGACCCTTCACGGCCGGCATGGCTATATGGAGGGAACAGTGATATATTGCCCTGGAGAAGCAAATTCTTGGAATTTGAAGATATCGTGGGCCCGCGCTACCCTACCCCTAACGAACTAAAATTAATCTATGCCAATGACAAGGACAACCCCCGCCCCTCTTACATGGACGAGTACCTGTCAGCAGCTGGCAACAGCATGGGGGGGCTTGACGAGTACTGGGAAGAAATATACCGTTCGAATCGCTTGACCGGTGGTGCTATTTGGGATTGGGTGAGCCCGAGTATCGAGAAACCCGTGATCCGTATCCACGATGCTTCGGACATGGATAATACCGTGCACCTGCTAGGCGAGGGAAACCAGGTAGAAGGCTATGATGGCAAAGGTTTTTACTTGAGCGGGCACGATACCTGGTTGGAATGTTACCGGCACGAAAACTTGAACATCAGCGGCAAAGGGCTAACCATAGATGGTTGGTTTAAGCTGGATAAATACTACAACCCGATACCATTAATTACCAAAGGTTCACATCAATTCGGTCTAAACCTGGTCGCCAAGGACTCGATCGAGTTTTATATTTTTAATCAAGAAAAAATTAGCCTGAAAACAGCTTTACCAGACGATTGGATAGGAAACTGGCACCGTGTCACGGGAAGTTATGATGGTGAATTTTTAAAGCTACACGTGGATGGGAACCTACTGGCCACCAAAAAACACGTGGGAAACATCCAAGCAAGCCCTACCCCTATAGCTATTGGAAGGAACTTGGAGCACCACGTGGGCGGGGAGTTTACTGGCATTTACTTCCAGGGCAGCCTGGATGAAATAAAATTATTTAACACCGCGCTCACCCCTGTAGCTATTGACCAGGACATGGGAACTGCTGTCCTTGATCTGGATTTCACCCGGGTGGAAAAAAACGGCATTTTTTATACCATCCACCAGAATGACCGAATGATTGACAGCGGC
>CAZKIR010000193.1:0-5238 GCA_964552835.1 uncultured Bacteroidales bacterium | reverse complement strand
GCCTGGATGGCCGGACATATGGCTTGGTATGGGCTAACAGGGAAATACAACCCGAACTTTACCAGGTAAAAAAATCCGGCCAACCGGTAAAAATTGAAGCTTTTGACCTGGAAGGCCATCGCTTTCGCCTGGTAAACCGGTTCCATTTCACCCACTTGAGCGAGCTGGATTTGTTCTGGGAGATAAAACAGGAAGGGGAAAGCCTTGAATCGGGCAAAATGAATATAGACCTTGCCCCGTCAGATTCACAAATTGTCCATATCCCTTTCAAGGCAAAAAAAACAGATAAAACCAAAGAATATTTTTTGCATGTTTATTTCAAGCATCACGAACCCAAACCATTGTTGCCCGGGGGGCACGTGGTGGCATGGGAACAATTTGGCTTTCCGGCCAAGGCAAAAAAAGCAGGAAAAAACAAGGATCTTGGCCCGGCCGTCTCGGTAATGCAAGATGATAATTGGGTGAAAATCAAGGGCAGAAATTTTGAATATATTTTTAATAAAGCTACTGGGCGGTTGGCAAATGCCCGGTATAACGGCAATGATCTTTTTGCCGGGGAAGCCAGGCCCGAAATGTGGCGGGCCATAACGGCCAACGAATTGGACCCGTGGGGCGGCGGAAGGCTTAAAATTACCCCGGGACAAGGCCAAAGTATTGACAATCATTGGCGTTCGTATGGCCTGGACAGGCTCGGTTACACCAGTGATTACCTGGAAATAGAAAGGGTACATGAAAATTTGGTCAGGATAAAAACACGATCTTTTGCCCTGGGCAAGCTAGGGGCAAAATATGAACACCTGTTCGAGCACACTATCGATGGCAACGGGAAACTTGAGGTACAATACACCTTGGTTCCCCACGGGCAGCAACCCATTTTTTTGCCCAATATCGGGCTAAGCCTCTCCCTAAAAGGGGAATATCAAAATATCTCGTGGTATGGCCGCGGACCATTTGAAAATTACCCCGACAGAAAATCCGCCGCGTTGATAGATGTTTATTCCTCGAAGGTGAACGAGGAATACGTGCCCTATTTAATTCCCCAGGAACATGGCAACAAATCAGATGTTCGGTGGTTAATATTAAAAGATAATAATGGAAACGGGATAAAAATATCTTCTTCAAAACATTTTCATTATAATGTTTCAGATTTTAGCGTGGAACACCTGGAGAAAGCAAGATATCCCTTTCAATTAAAAAAATCGGGCACTATTTACCTTAACCTGCGGGATGAATTGGCCGGATCGGGCGATACAGCCCGGGAGCCCTTGCAACAATACAGGGTAAGGCCTGGAAAACATTGTCTGTTGATCAGCATCGAACCATTTGCTGAATAAAATTGGATGACAAAAAATTATTAATTTTACATCTATGCTGAAAGAATTAAAACAACAGGTTTTTGAAGCCAACCTGGATTTGGTAAAACACCAGCTGGTGGTTTTTACCTGGGGCAACGTGAGCGGGATTGACCGCGACAAAGGACTTGTTGCCATTAAACCAAGCGGGGTTTCATACCAGAAGATGAAAGCCGGGGATATCGTGATCGTGGACCTGGAAGGAAACATTGTCGAGGGAGGCTTGAAACCATCATCGGATACCCCTACCCATCTGGAATTGTATAAAAATTTTCAAAAAGTAGGCGGTATAGTGCACACGCATAGCGAGTGGGCTACTTCATGGGCACAAGCTGGCCTGGGCATTCCCCCGTACGGTACCACCCATGCCGATTATTTTTATGGCGAGGTGCCCTGCACCCGAAAACTAACCGAGGGGGAGGTGAAAGAAAACTACGAGTTAAACACGGGTAAAGTGATCGCGGAAACCTTCTCGGGACTTGATCCCGCGGCCTTACCGGGCGTGCTGGTAAACGGACATGGCCCTTTTTCCTGGGGCAAGGACGCCCGAGCGGCAGTATATCATGCCGTGGTGATGGAAGAAATAGCCAAAATGGCCTTTCGTACCCGCGTACTGGGGGCTACACGATCCATCGACCAGTATTTACTGGACAAGCATTACCTGAGAAAACACGGGAAAGGCGCGTATTACGGGCAGGGAAAATGAGCTTTTCCCTATACCAAGGCACGGGTAACAAGAAGGTGAGTTCTTGCACGGGCTAACCCCCTTCAGAAGATCCTGGGGTCGCAGTAAGGGAGATTTAGGTTGAAGTTTACACTAAAAAATAAGAACTGTAAAATAAATTTTCATCATGAAAAAAAAGTACACCATTGGTTTAGACTATGGCACCGATTCTGTCCGGGCACTCATCGTGGACGCGTTAAACGGCCAGGAAATCGCTAGCTCAGTTTTCGAATACCCCCGTTGGAAACAAGGCAAGTATAATGATCCTGGTAAAAACCAGTTCCGCCAACATCCCTTGGATTATATAGAAGGGTTAGAACAAAGTATCCGCGATGCCCTCGAAAAAGCCCCGGAAGACACGGCCAATCAAGTAGCGGCCATTGCCATTGACACGACCGGGTCGACGCCCGTGGCCGTGGACGAGAAAGGTGACCCCTTGGCCTTGAAAACCGAGTTTCAAGATAACCCAAATGCCATGTTCGTGTTATGGAAAGACCACACGGCCGTGAAAGAGGCAGACGAGATAAATCAACTGGCCAAAACCTGGGACGGTGAAGATTTTACTAAATACGAGGGGGGCATTTATTCCTCTGAATGGTTCTGGGCAAAAATTATGCACGTGCTAAGGGAAGACCCGTCCATTCGCGATAACGCGTATTCATGGGTAGAGCATTGCGACTGGATACCCGGTTTGCTCACGGGCAACACCATGCCCCTTGAACTAAAAAGAAGCCGCTGTGCCGCCGGGCACAAGGCCATGTGGCACCCCGATTGGAATGGTTTGCCCCCCGAGAATTTTCTCGTGAAATTGGACCCACTCTTGAAAGGAACCCGTGCCCGCTTATACGAAAAAACGTATACCAGCGACGTGAAAGCTGGCCATTTATCTGAAGAATGGGCCAACAAGTTAGGCTTATCCACGGATGTGGCCGTGAGCGTGGGGGCTTTTGATGCCCACCTGGGGGCTGTTGGTGGTGAAATACAACCTTACTACCTGAGCAAGGTAATGGGCACCTCTACTTGCGATATGATGATTTCGCCCAAGGAAGAAGTAGGCGATAAACTGGTACATGGTATTTGCGGGCAAGTAGACGGCTCTATCGCCCCGGACCTGATCGGCCTGGAAGCCGGGCAATCAGCTTTTGGCGACATATACGCGTGGTTTAAACAAGTGCTGTTATGGCCAGTAGAAGCCCTGTTAAAAGACAGTTCCCTGGTGGATAAAGACACGAAAGAGAAACTGGCAAAAGAAATACACGAACAAATTATCCCTCGGCTCAGCGAAGAAGCCGCCAAGGTGCCAACAGACGAAAGCGGTATCCTGGCCCTCGACTGGATGAACGGGCGGCGCACCCCCGATGCCAACCAGAACCTGAAAGGCGCCATCACTGGCCTGACCCTTGGTTCAGATGCCCCGAAAATTTTCAAGGCCTTGGTGGAAGCCACCGCTTTTGGTGCCAAGGCCATCGTGGAACGCTTCCGGGAGGAAGGGGTGCGGATTGATGGCGTGATAGCCCTGGGCGGGGTGGCCAAAAAATCCCGCTTCGTGATGCAAACTGTTTGCAACGTGTTGAACATGCCCATCAAAATAGCCAAATCAGAACAAACATGTGCGCTGGGTTCAGCCATGGCCGCGGCGGTAACAGCCGGTATCCATAAAGATTTCAGCTCGGCCCAGGCAGCTATGGGCAGTGGTTTTGAAAAAGAATACATGCCCGTACCTGATGAAGCCGCCATATACGAGGTGCTTTTCGGAAAATATTTAAAAATGGGGCGGTTTATAGAATCCGAGGTTTAAAGCACGCGATAAAGAGGAAAAAAGAACGGACTTGGCGATAAGAAAATTTGGCACGTGTTATCTTTTGTAAACTTAATCGATCGAGCGGAATCTCTCAATTTGGGTTTAATCCACCCGGCCTTCTACAAAAAATCCTTATCTTTGGCAATACTATTGCAAGATCAGGAAAAAAATGAGAGTTGAAAACGACTTTATTGGCGAATTCAGTATACCAGATAAAGCCTTGTACGGTATCCATTCGTTAAGGGCAAGGAATAATTTTCCCAACCAGGAACCGTTTCATGAAGAATGGTACAAGGCGGTAGGCATAACGAAACTAGCCTGTTACCATACATACAAAAAATACAAACAGGCCGTGCAGGACAATTACCCTGACCACGAGATGGCCACGGCCTTGTTTAGCGATGATATTATAAAAGCCTTGATTAACAGTGCCAGGGAAGTGTCAACAGGCATGCATTTTGAACATTTTATCGTGCCCGCCGTGCAAGGTGGGGCCGGTACCAGCATAAACCTGAACGTGAACGAGATCATCGCAAACAATGCCTTGATAAAACTTGATAAAAAACCCGGGGATTATTCTACCATCGATCCCATTGAGCATGCCAATGTTTTCCAATCAACCAACGACGTGGTGCCCACGGCACTAAAAGTGGCCATCATGCAACAATTAAATATCCTGGAAGAAAGCATCAACAAATCACGCTTTACCATGGAATGGCTAGAGACCGAACACCGGGACGATTTACGGGTGGGGTTCACGCAAATGCAACAAGCCGTGCCCAGCTCGTTCGGAAAGTTGTTTAGCGCTTACAGCGAGGCCTTGTCAAGAGACTGGTGGCGGGTATCAAAAAGCCTTGAACGGATAAAAACCGTAAACCTGGGCGGAAGCGCTATAGGTACAGGGCTAAGCGTGCCCCGCTTTTTTATCATGGAAGTTACCAACGAGTTGCAAAAATTAACCGGCTTACCAGTAAACCGTGGCGAAAACCTTGTGGACACGACCAGCAACCTGGACGCCCTCGTGGAGGTGCATGCCATTATGAAGGCACACGCCGTGAACATTGAGAAAATAGCATCTGATCTACGTTTTTTATCATCAGGGCTGCCCGATAACAAGGAAATACATATCCCACCCAAACAAGTAGGCAGTTCGATCATGCCCGGCAAGGTGAACCCGGTTATTCCTGAATACCTGATAAGCGTGGCTCACCAGGTGTACGCGAACGACCAACTGGTATCGTCTTTGTGCGGGCAAGGAAACCTGGAATTAAACCCTTACCTCCCGATGATTGGCCATGCCATGCTAAATAGCTTGAAATTAATCATCTCGGCAAACCAAACCATGTTAGCAAATCTATTAA
>CAZKIR010000192.1:0-7525 GCA_964552835.1 uncultured Bacteroidales bacterium | reverse complement strand
GGTTACCACCTGATCAAGTTAAATAACAAGCGGCCAGCCCAAGGCACCGTTGAAGTAGCCCATATCATGATTGCCGTGCCCCGGAGCGCGGGGGAAGACACCCTGCAAAAAGCCAGGGAAGAAGCACAAGCTATTTATCAAAAAATCCAAGAAGGGGCATCTTTTGAAGAAATGGCCAAGGAACATTCCCATGACCGGCGCTCGGCAATGAAGGGCGGCGCCTTGCCCGAGTTTGGCGTGGGCCGGATGATACAGCCTTTTGAAGAAGCTGCATTTGCCCTTGATAAGGTGGGCGATATCTCGGGACCGATTGAAACCCCATATGGTTTTCATATCATCAAGTTATTGGATAAAGAACCCATTGGCCCGTTCGAGGAAATAAAAGACGAGCTAATGAAAGGTATCAAATCTTCAAACCGGTTGCAAGCCGGAAAAGATTACTTCCTGGAAACATTGAAAAATGATTACGGCTTTGAAGAATACCCGGAAGCGCTGGAAGAATATATAACGCGTGTAGACAAGGAGATGGTGAAAGGCGAAAAAGAACTGCCGGCCGATTTGCAGGAGGTTGTTTTATTTGAATATGCCAGTCTAGCTAAAAAGGCCAGCGATTTTACGGATTACTTGATACAAAGGCATGTACGCTCCCGGATAAATAGGTTATCGGCTGATTACCTGGAAAGAATGTACGCCAACTACGTGGCAAAATCATTAAAAGATCAGGAACGGAAAATGTTGCCCGTGAAATATCCTGATTTTCGTTTCTTGCTCCAGGAATATCATGATGGCATTTTGTTATTTGAACTGACCGATATGAAAGTATGGTCAAAAGCCGTGAAGGATACCGTGGGGCTGGAAAATTTTTACGAGGAAAACAAAATGAATTACACCTGGGGCGAGCGCCTGGAGGCTTCCATATTCTTTGTAAAGGAGAAGGAAATAGCCGAAGGCGCGGCCAAGTTGGCTAAAAAAAGTATACGCCGGAGAAGGATTACTGAAGAATCCATATTGACCGAGTACAACACGGATTCCACGGAAGTTATCCGTAAGGAAAGCGGCCTTTTCCCGAAAGGGGAAAACAAGATTATTGACTCTATTCACTGGAAAACCGGCGTTACTGATATTTTTGAACACGGGGACGAATACGCTTTCGTGTTGGTGAAAGAAAAGCGCGGGTCCGAACCCAAGGCTTTAAACGAGGCCAGGGGGCTGGTGATAGCAGATTATCAAAACGAGCTAGAGCAAAAATGGATTGCCGAGTTGAGGGAAAAATACACGATAGAGATAAACCCCGGGGTGCTGGCCGGGGTAAAAGAAGAGCTATCTAACAAATAAAAAGCAATGCAGGGTATACACGGTTCATGAAAATAAAGAAAATCCAAAATAGTATATTTATACTTGTTATGCTGGGCTTACTGGCCTGGGTTTCTTCCTCGTGCCGTGAATACGTTACCACGGACGAAGAGAAGCCTTTGGCCAAGGTACACGAGGACTATTTATACCTTTCTAATATCCAATCGCTTTTTAGCGAGAACATGTCAGTGCATGACAGTATAGAAATCCTGGAAAGTTACGTGGACAAGTGGGTGCGGAAAAAGTTAATGCTGAACGTGGCCGAGGAATATTTGCCCGAGAACCAGAAAGACGTGCAAATGGAATTGGAGAATTACCGAGCTAACTTGTTAATTTACAAGTATGAACAACGATGGATGAGGGAAAACCTGGATACAGCGGTCTCGGGAGCCGAAATTGCCGAGTATTATGACGCGTATTCTTCAAATTTTATTCTTGACAAAGCCATTATCCAGGGCCGTTTTATCCAGGTACCCAAGGTATCGCCAAATATTGAAAACCTTAGGAAATGGTGCAGATCCGATGATAAGGGGGCCTTAAGCATGTTAAGTGATTATTGTTATGAATATGCCCAGGTTTATGATACTTTTACAACAGAATGGATACCTTTACAGTCTATCATGCAAAAATTGCCACGGCCAATAAGCCGTTTAGAACGCTACCTGGAAGGAAGGCGCGACTTTATTCAAGAAGAGGATCCCCTTTTTTATTATTTTGTAAAAATATTGGATTTGAAACAAAAAAGTGAAGTAGCCCCTCTTTCGTACGTGCAGGACGAGATAAAGATGATCCTCTTGAACAAGCGGAAGCTGCAATTGATTGATCAATTGGAGAATGAAGTGTATAACGAGGCATTAAACCGGGGAAATTTTAAAATTTACAAGTAAGATCATGATAAATCGTAAAAATATATTTTTCTTTTTTTTATCCTGGATAGTGCTAAACCCATGCCATACATTTTCTCAAGAAAATGATCTGTTAGTGCTTGATCAGGTAGTTGCTATCGTGGGGAATGACGTGGTACTTCAATCTGATGTTGAAAACCTGGTAATGCAGTATAAAGCCCAGGGTATTAAAAGTAATAACTTGTATTGCGAGGTGGTTGAGGAATTTCTCGTGCAAACCCTTTTTCTTAACCAGGCACGAATTGATAGTATAGTGGTTGATGAATTGCAAGTAGAGTCTGAATTGGAACGAAGGCTCGATAATTTTATTAATCAAATCGGCTCCAGGGATAAACTGGAAGAATATTTTGACAAGACCATCATAGAGATTAAAGAAGATTTTCGTAAGATGATCGAGGATCAATTGCTTACCCAGAAAATACAAAACCAGATTATCGGCGAAATATCCGTTACCCCCTCGGAGGTAGAAAAATATTTCAAGAATTTACCCGTGGACAGCTTGCCCACGATTGAATCGAAGTTAGAAATACGCCAAATCGTGAAAAAGCCCCCCTATTCTGAAGAAGCTATTCGCGAGCTAAGGAGCCGTTTGTTGGAATTGCGCAAGCGGATCATTGAAGGGGAAAATTTTGGCACATTGGCCCTTTTGTATTCCGAAGACCCTGGCTCTGCCCAGGACAAAGGTGAGCTTGGTTACAGGAACCGGAAAGAACTGGTGCCGGAATTTGCCGAAGCAGCCTTCCAGCTTAAAGAAGGCGGCATGTCAAATATTATTGAAACGGAATTCGGGTATCATATTATCCAACTTATCGATCGGGACGGCGATCGGGTAAACGTGCGCCATATCCTGATGAAACCAAAAATTTCACGGGAGTCCAGGACGAAAGCCATTAATAGTCTTGACAGTCTCGCGAGGCTTATCCGTTTGGACTCCATGAGTTTCAAGACAGCAGCCGTAAAATATTCTGATGATGAAAAAACCCGCATGAACGGGGGCTTGATGATAAACCCCAGGAGGGGCAATGCCAAATACAGCATGGAAGAATTAAACAAACCGGATTATTTCGCGGTCAGGAACCTGAAAGAAGGTGAAATGTCTGAACCCTACCAATCGTTTGATGAGAAAGGCAAGCCGATTTTCAAGATCATTCAATTGAAAAACCGGACAAAACCCCATCGGGCCAATCTTAACCAGGATTACGACGTGATTCACGAGATGGCCAAGGCGGCTAAGCAAGAAAGGATAATTAGCGATTGGATTAATGAAAAACAAGAGGATGCCTATATCCATGTTGACCCAAGGTACAAATCATGTCGGTTTACCCACCCGGGCTGGTACAAGGAATAACACAAGGGGCCGGATCATGCAGGAAAGTTTGCAGCTTGTCGCGTTTATCCTCTTGTTTTTATTCCCGGTTATCCTTCATGGCCAACCTTCCAGTGCAGAGAACCAGATCGAGATTATCCAGGCCGACGCGTTAAAAATTGATAAAAATATTGGTATTGACGCGAGAAGGCTTATCGGAAATGTCATCCTGAAACACCAGGAGGCGCTGATGTATTGCGATAGCGCGTATTTTTATTCAACCAAGAATAGCCTTGAGGCGTTTGGCCAGGTGCATATTGACCAGGGCGACACGGTTTCTCTATATGCAGATTTCGTGAGGTATAATGGCGAGACCAGTTTCGCGCAGGCCCGGCATAACGTGCGGTTGATCGACAATAAAATGACCTTGTACACCGATTCGCTAGATTACTTCACGAACACGTCCAGCGGGGAATACATGAATGGTGGGCGGATTGAAAACGAGGGGACTGTTTTAAATAGCAAAATCGGACGATATATCGGGGAGCAAAAAATGTTTTTGTTCAAGGACAGCGTGGTCGTTGTCGACCCCGAGTACCTATTATACACCGATACCCTGAAATACAATACCGAAAGCGAGATCGTTTATTATCTGGGTCCAACGACCATACTAAGCGACAGCAATGAAATTTATTGCGAGTATGGCTGGTATAACAGCCAAACTGAGCTGGCCGAATTCACGAAAAATGCTTATATCAAAGATAGTTCAATGATTATTCACGGGCAACGCTTGTTTTATGATAACCGCAACGAGGTGGGCCAGGCAGAAAAACACGTAGAGATAGAAGATTTCGAAAACGAGCTTATCGTGAGGGGAGAAGAAGCTGATTTTGATAAAGCCAACGAGGTTTTTACCATCACCAAAAACGCCTTGTTAATACACGTTAACCAGGGGGATTCGGTGTTCTTGCACGGTGACACCCTTCATACCCGGCCTGACACGAGTGGGGAATACAGGATTTTTAAAGCCTACCGTAAGGTTAAGTTTTACAAGGAAGACATACAAGGAAAGTGCGACTCCCTGGTCTATTCCAGCCGTGATTCTATCGTCAGGTTTTATTATGAACCCGTACTCTGGATGGGCGATAACCAGATTACTGCTAATTATATTGAGGTACACGTGAAAAATAAAGCCCTGGATGTAATCATCATGGACAATATTTCATTTATTGCCTCTATGGTAGATACGGTTATGTACAACCAGATAAAAGGAAAGAATATGATAGGCCACTTCCGGGACAATAAATTATATCGTATCGACGTGAAAAGCAACGCCCAAAGTATTTATTTTCCCATGGAAGAAGAAAAAGTTATCGGGCTAAACCGGGTGGAAAGCAGTACTTTATCTTTATTAATAGAGAAAAACAGGTTAAAAAACATCATCTTCCGAACGAAACCTAGTGCCACGCTGATCCCCTTGAGGGATTTAAGCAGGGAGGATTATTACTTGGATGGGTTTACCTGGTACGGGGAATATCGGCCGTTGTATTGGAGGGATGTATTTACCTGGAGAAAAAAATAAACCCGGTAAAAAGTGATCCAACGGGATCAAATTTCCCCCGGGTATTCTTGTTTAATATTCATCTTCGTTGAAAAAGAAATCATCTTTGCTAGGGTAGTCAGGCCATATATCTTCAATGCTCTCGTATACTTCCCCTTCATCTTCTATTTCTTGTAGGTTTTCAATAACTTCCATGGGTGCACCCGAGCGTATAGCAAAGTCTATTAACTCATCTTTGGTTGCCGGCCAGGGTGCATCCTCAAGTTTAGATGCCAATTCAAGCGTCCAATACATATTCTTGAATATTTAAGTGTTTAACTAATAGCTTTTTGTTATCAGGCTGCAAAGATAAAATTTTTTTGATATTATTGATTGGGATTCCATTTTATTTCTTTTACGCCCAAATTGCTTGAAAATTTTCTTCTCAAAACCAATAAACACCCTGATAACCGATTTAAATATTTTATTTGTTTACGCCTGAAGGGGCAAATTTGTTTACTAAAAAAGAGGCTGAATTTATAAAAAAATAACCATGCTACATGTCTTTATTTTGAATTAATTATCTGTTAGTTATTAAGGCAGCAATAAGCGAAGGCAAAAAAAAGCCCCGGAAAATCCAGGGCTTTTAAAACTACTACTAACTACTAACTAACCAAAACCAAAATCTATGAAAAAAAAACTTTACTTTCTTATTTCAACAGGATTTTAAATAAAAAGTTACAATTCTAATTTTATTTTAATGTTAATTGTTTCTATTGCAAAGATAGCTAGGTATCTTTTTTAAATTGGAAATCCAGGGTTAGGAAATTATTAAGGAATCTTTAATTCTTGGTCTTGACATAAAGTTTTATGGCTATCCAGCCCAAGCAAGTGGTCAAGTTTCCAATAAACCTTCGTCGCGCACCAACATCATGATCGAGGCATGGGGCAGGATAATATATTTTTCTTTATTAAATTCGAGTTCATACCCGCTTTTGTTCAAGTACACGGCCAAATCTCCAACCTGGGCTTGCAAGGGTACGTATTTTACCTGTTCTTGTTTGTTTTTCCATGCCTCATCTTCTTCTGTTACTGCCGGAATAGGATAACCCGGGCCTGTTTTCACGATATAGCCCGTGTGGAGTTTTTCTTTTTCTGTTACCCCGGGCGGAAGGTATAAGCCGGAATTCGTTTTTTTCTGTACCGACTTGGGTTTTATCAAAACCCGGTCGTTCACGATAATGATCTTCTCTAAATCTTTCGGGTTCAGATTAATAGTCATAGCTTTTGTTTTTTGTAAGCCGCGAAGGTAATAAATAAAAAATAATATCTTAATGGAAAAAGAGGTAAGCAATAAAAATAGCCGCGACGATGCCCGCGAGATCGGCAATTAACCCACAAGTGATAGCATATCGCGTTCGCCGGATGCCCACGGCCCCGAAGTACACGGCCACGGTATAAAAAGTGGTTTCCGTAGATCCTTGCAGGGTAGAAGCCAATTTTCCCACGAAGGAATCCGCCCCGTAATTTTGCATGGCTTCTACCATCATACCCCTCGCCCCGCTGCCACTCAAGGGTTTCATGAAAGCCGTGGGCAGGGCGGGCACGAAATCCGTGTTCACGCCCAGCCAACTAAAAAATTTATCGATGCCCCCGATCAATAATTCCATGGCCCCTGATGCCCGGAAAACCCCCACGGCCACCAGCATGGCCACAAGGAAAGGAATGATCTTCACGGCCACTCCAAAACCTTCTTTTGCCCCCTCGATAAAGGATTCGTAAATATTTATTTTTTTCCGGGCGGCCAAAACAATAAATGCCACGATGATGGAAAACAGCAGGAAATTACCTGCAAAGCGGGAATATACCCCCATGACGGATTGATCGGCATGTTGAAAGAGCAGGATAACCCCCGTGATAAAAAGTCCGAGCCCCCCGACATATACTAGGATAACAGGCTTAAACAAGTTGATTTTTAGCATGATAGACACTACTATAAGCCCAACCAGGGTAGAGCAGAAAGTAGTAATAAGCAGGGGGACGAAAATATCGGTGGGCACGGCCGCCCCCATGGCCGCGCGTAAGGCCATGATGCTAATAGGTATTATGGTAAGCCCCGAGGTATTTAACACGATAAACATGATTTGGGCGTCCGAGGCAGTATCCTTGGTTTTATTGTTTGCTTGCAGCTCGTGCATTGCTTTTAATCCCAGGGGGGTCGCGGCGTTGTCGAGCCCTAGCATGTTCGCGGCAAAATTCATTAACATGGAGCCCATGGCGGGGTGGTCTTTAGGGATTCCCGGGAAAATACGCCGGAAAAAGGGGGCCACGATCCTGGATAAAACCCGGACAGCGCCCCCGTGCTCACCAATTTTCATGATGCCCAACCACAAGGTCATGACACCAATCAGGTAAATGGCA
>CAZKIR010000191.1:0-7544 GCA_964552835.1 uncultured Bacteroidales bacterium | reverse complement strand
TTGCCGATAATATTAAAAATATCACGGAAGTAACACCAAGTTTAAAGTAAACTATTTCTCGTGTATGTTAAGTCCTTGGCCACCTCTTCGTCCGATAAAAATCCGTGCGGGGCCATCACGCTATTGTATTCTTGCCCGTGTACCGTGATTTTTCCGGTATTCCTATTTAAATGGTTAGAATGTATTGATAAAAAAAAGTCCCGCCTATAAATGACGGGGCATAACATGTTTTTACGAGTATACTATTTTTAAGCACTAAACATTCACTAGTTTACATTTTTGCCATCTCTTTATTTTTTTATTACCTTAACAGGATTCGCCAAACTCCCGGCTGCTTCCACGATTGTTTTCTCGTAAGCGGCCCGTTGGGCAAATTTTTCATTTTCCAGTTCCCAACCGGCATGGAAATAATACGTGGACTTACCTTCTCGCGTGGGGTTTAAAATAACCAGGTAAGTTTCCGTTATGCCTTCGCCTTTCTCTGGTGCTGTTAAGGTATCCACCAGGTATTCTTTTGGCAAGATAAGGCCCATGCCGAGGTATTCCCCTTCAATAGCCTGTTTATCATGCGTGTAGGCAACCACTTTCTTGTTAGTGGGCCCTGCCAGGTAAAGATCCTCGCTGTCCTTGTTCACGATACCGGTTACCAGTTTTTCCTTGCCCGTGAGGCCCTCGATCGTTACTTCACTTTTGAAATACCTTTTGCCTGCCTGAATAGAAATATCATGATGCACGGTATAATCCTGCCCCTGCACTTCCATGTTTTTGAATGACAGCCTGAATATCGACCGCACGGGGCCTTCTGTTATTTTCTTGTAGGTGCCTTCGCTGTCAGGACCAACGCGGTATAGCGAGTCTCCAACCATAAGGGCAATGCTGCCGGCCCCGAGCGATGTCCCTACTTTCAGGATATCCATTCCCCAATTGTCTAGTTCGTGATAGTTTTGATCATTCGTCCCAACTCCTTTTAATACCATTTCAGGCGTCCTTTTACCAAAAATATCTATGCCGTTGCGGGCATCAAAATAATTTCGAAAAGCGATTATGTCATTTTCCCAGGCAGGGCCTTCCATCTGAAATTTTGAGGAAGTAATGGTGTTCAAATCCGTTTTTAAACGTTCCCCTTCAGCCATTTCTTGTTCTGGTTTGCCTTGGGGGGCAAAATGCAAGTTGGTGCGCCGGGTAAAATCGGGCAGGTTTTTTTCTTCCAGGTACACGACGGATAATTGTTTTTCTTCGCCTGGCCCCAGGTTAACCAGCACGGCCAGCTCGTCCCACTGCCCGTCCAAATCCATATCGTCGGCCTGGCAAGGAATATACTCCCCGTCCATGTTTTTGGCCACGGGAAGCTGGTTTTCAGGTACTTTTCCAAATGTTTTTTCAATATCTCCCCTTGGCAGGATAACCAATTCGTCCTTCCGTTCTGTCCCGCTCGGCTCCTGGATGGTTAAATGGTTATACTGACAGGAAGATAAGAATAATGAAAGAAAAAAAATAATAGCTTTATTCATGGTTTAATTTTTTTTATAACGTTAATTTTAAAAACACTAGTTTTCTTATTGGCACTGTTTAGTTGATTTCGTTTTCGCCTTTCACGTAGCCAAAATTAGCCAGTATGCCACCATCAACATATAGAACATGGCCATTAACAAAATCGGCTGCTTTTGATGCCAGGAACAAGGCAGCATTACCTATATCCTCGGGTTCTCCCCAGCGGCCTGCTGGTGTGCGGGCCATAACCAAATCATTGAAAGGGTGTCCTCCCTCCCGGATTGGCGCTGTTTGGGCGGTGGCTATATACCCGGGGCCAATGCCGTTTACCTGGATATTATATTTGGCCCATTCGCAAGTCATGTTTGCTGTTAAAAGCTTTAAACCGCCTTTAGCAGAAGCATAGGCAGAAACAGAGTTGCGGCCATATTCACTCATCATCGAACACATGTTGATGATCTTTCCCTTCCCGCGTTCAATCATTTTTGGGACAACTCTTTTTGATACGATAAAGGGTCCTACAAGGTCAATATCAATTACCTGTTTGTAATCAGATACAGGCATGTCCAGAATGGGAACACGTTTAATGATGCCTGCATTGTTTACAAGAATATCGATGGGGCCAACGTTTTTTTCAATTTCCGTGATGCCTTTGTCAACATCCTGTTCGTTAGTTACATCGAATTTCAGGGTATATACATCCAGGCCGGCTTTATTGTATTCTTCTTTGCAGGAATTTAATTTTTCATCTAATATATCATTTACCACGATTTTTGAACCTGCAGCACCAAGTGTTTTGGCAATGGCCATCCCAATGCCATGTGTACCTCCTGTTACAAGGGATACTTTTCCCTTTAGGTCAAATAATTCTTGTATCATGTTTTTTTGTTTTACTAGTTTTAAGAATAATTTTATTTTAAATCCGTCGGCCCATAGCCGTCCATATCCGTGAATTCCATGTTTTCCCCGGCCATGCCCCAGATAAACTTGTAATTCGCCGTCCCGGCAGCGGCGTGCATCGACCATTCCGGTGAAATAACAGCTTGTTCGTTATGTACCCAGATGTGCCTGGTTTCCTCGGGTTTCCCCATGAAGTGGCACACGGCTTGTTTCCCGGGCACGTCAAAATAAAAATAGGCTTCCATCCTGCGCTCGTGCAAGTGTACCGGCATGGTGTTCCATACGCTGCCTTCTTCTACCACGGTAATGCCCATTTGTAGTTGGCAGGTGTCCACGATGCCAGCGGCAATCATCTTGTTAAGCACGCGTTTGCTGGCGTTTTCCTGGCCTCCGATGGCATTTGCATCGGCCATGTCAAGGGTTACTTTTTTCGAAGGGTAATCCTTGTGGGCCAGGGCCGAGTTCATGTAAAAATGGGCCGGGTTTGATTTGTCTTCGCTCGAGAAAGAAACTTCCTTGGTCCCCCGGCCTATATACAAGGCATCAGTGTTTTTCAAAACATGTTCTTCACCGTCAACGGTCACTTTTCCTTTACCGCCTACATTGATCACGCCCATTTCCCTGCGCTGCAAGAAAAAATCTGCTTTCAAGGGGCCAATAGGTTCGAGTTTCAACGTTTTTTCAGCGGGCACGGCACCGCCCACGATATACCGGTCGATCATCGTGTATACGAGGTTTATCTCGTCTTTCTTCATTAATTCTGGTACAAGAAATTCTTTTCGTAACCTTTCCGTATCATAACTTTTCGCGTCAACTGGGTTCGAAGAATATCGTACAAAATAATTTAAGGCCATAATAATAAAATTTAAAGTTTAACAATAATCAATTTTCTAATGTATTCATCTTGATAGATGATTTATAATCCGGGTTGGGTTTGCACGCGATAAGTGAAAGCAAACCAATGAACAAGAGAATAATGATAACATTCTTATTTCTCATGAATAAACCGGATTAGCGCTTCAACATAGTAATAATCGGCATAGGTAAGGGGTACGTCCACTTCCGAATTTTTGGTGAAGTGCCCCACGCTGTGCTTGAGGATAAAATTACCGTTTTCGCCAAGTTTGGCACGGTATGCTTCCGAGGACAGGGAAGCCAATACGCGCGTTGCTTTTTCCCAGTATATTTCCCCCTTGTTTTCTGAATACCTGGCCAGCTCGAGCAGGGCAGAGGCAATGATGGCCCCGGCCGAGGCATCTCTTTTTGTATCTGGTATACCGGGGGCATTATAATCCCAGTAAGGAATTAAATCTTCGGGCATATTCGGGTGTTCAAGGATAAAGTCGGCAATTTTCATGGCTTGTGCCAGAAAATCCTTGTTCCCTGTTTCCCGGTAGGTCATTGTATAGCCGTACAAACCCCATGCCTGCCCCCTTGCCCAGGCTGATTCATCCGAGTAACCTTGTGCCGTTTGCCTAGCTTGTATTTCTCCCGTTCGGGGATTATAATCAATCACGTGATAAGAGGATCCATCTTCGCGAAAATGGTTTTCCAGCGTGGTTTCCGCGTGACGAATGGCGATGTTCCTGTATTTATGATCCCCTGTCACTTTGGTGGCCCAAAATAGCATTTCAAGGTTCATCATGTTGTCAATAATAACCGGGAATTCCCATTCACCATGATCCCAGGATCGGATACAGCCTACCGTGGGGTTAAAGCGGGCACACAAGGTATTCGAAGCAGTTATGATAATATCTTTATAACTAGCCTCGCCTGTTAGCCTGTAGCCATTTCCATAGGGGCAAAATATCATGAAGCCCAGGTCATGGGTCCATTGGTTAAATTTTTCTTTCTCTAGCCAAAAGCTTTTATTGATGGCTTCTGTTTTAAAAGCTTGGTCTTCCAGGGCCTCGAATAAAAACCAATTCGTGCCCGGGTAAAAACCACTGCACCACCAGCCCGGACCAGAAGTGAGCAAATTGCCATTTTCGTCAATCGTCCTGGGAAATTGGTTAAAAGGGATTGTTTCCTTTAATAATTTGTATTGTTTTCCAGCGAAAGCAAGGGCTTCTTTTGCATCTTTAACCGAAAAATGCCTGTTTTTCCCGTTTACTTGTGCTGAAGCCAACATCGCTATAAAGCTAAGGGTTATAAGAAGTTTGTTTATTTTCATAATATGTTAACATTAATAATGCAATCGATTGTACAAATATACGAAATTATATCCTGCTTATCACGGAATTTTGTTCTTTTTCAAGGAAGATTCCCGGGTAATCAACTCGGGAGGCAATACAGTGCGTTGTGGCAAAAAACCCTCCCCTTTATTCTCCATTTCTTTTAATATCAGTTCTGCTGCATGTTTTCCCATGCTAAAACTGTGCTGTTCGATAGAAGTTAAAGAAGGGGTCAAAAACGCGGTAAAGGGTTCGTTCGCGAATCCTACGATGGCTAAGTCTTCGGGTATTCTAACCTGGTTTTCGCGACAATAAATCATGGCCCCCAGGGCCGATAAATCACTGGCAGAAAATACCGCGTCTGGTTTTTCGGTTTGGTGTAATAACTTTTTCGCCGCGTTATACCCTGCATCGCGGGTTAAAGTGTTTTCAATGATAAAATCCGGGTTTGCCTCGAAACCATATTTGCGTAGTGCTTTCACGTATCCCTCGTAACGGTTACGGTAAACGTTCAAGTGCCGGGGCCCTTGAAAATGTGCAATTTTTCGGTAACCTTGCTCAAGGAGGTGTTCAACTGCTTTTATGGCACCGGCTTCATCGTCTAGTTCTACTTTGCTTACAGATAATTCTTCCCAGGTCCGGTCGAACATTACCAGTGGTACGCCCCGTTTCCGGATCAATTCCACGTGGCCAAAGTCTTTTGTGCCAGTAGAAAGGGACAATAGGATGCCATCTACCCGCATGTTTAACAGGGTGTTCACGTGGCTGACTTCTTTTCCATACGATTCGTGGGTTTGGCTGATCAATACGTTATACCCTGCTTCGCTTGCCACGCTTTCGATACCCCCGATCACGTTCGAGAAAAAATGCCGGTTGATCCTTGGGATAATAACCCCTAAACTATTGCCTTTTCCTTTTCTAAGGTTGCTCGCGATGGGGTTGGGCTGGTAATTTAATTTTTCCGCGAGTTTTTGCACCCTTTTCCGGGTCCCCTTGCTTATCCTGGGGTTATCATTCAGTGCCCTCGACACCGTCGAAGCTGTTATGTTTAGCTCTCTGGCGATATCATGGATGGTAATTTGTTTTTTCCTCATGATTTAGTTCAATCGATTGCACGCGAACTTATGAATTTTTTTTTAAATCCAACCGGTAATATGCAAGCAGGAACATGCAATACTTGTTAAAATGTTGCGTTTCATGGTATGCTATGAAGTATGTTTCTGCTGGAAATGAGGATATGGCGCATCTTTTCATGCTAATGGGTTGAAAATCCATCTAGGGCGAATTTCATTTTAGGAATAAAAAGGCCAAATTTAAATTCCTTTTGATTATTTTTGTATCGTTTTATTTATAAAAATGCTTTAATATACTGTTATTTAAATACTTAAAATAAATTCAAACATGTCTAAAAATAAAAAATTTGTTACTTGTGATGGTAATTATGCCGCGGCGCATATTGCTTATATGTTTAGTGAAGTAGCAGCGATTTACCCAATTACCCCGTCATCTAATATGGCAGAGTATATTGATGAATGGTCCGCGTACGGAAGAAAAAATATTTTCGGGGATCAAGTGCAGGTAACCGAGATGCAATCAGAAGGTGGTGCTTCTGGTGCCGTGCATGGTTCCTTGCAGTCGGGTGCATTAACATCCACCTTTACAGCTTCCCAGGGATTGTTGCTCATGATACCCAACATGTACAAGATAGCCGGGGAATTGCTCCCGGGCGTGTTCCACGTGAGCGCGCGCAGCGTGGCCACCCAGGCCCTCTCTATTTTTGGCGATCATAGCGATATTTACGCGACCCGTCAAACCGGTTTCGCCATGCTCTCCAGCGGGAGTATACAACAAATCATGGATTTGGCGGGTATTGCCCACTTGAGTTCCATAAAATCCAGGATCCCTTTCCTGCATTTTTTTGATGGTTTCCGTTCTTCTCACGAGATACAAAAAATTGAAATGTTCGAGAACGAGGACTTGCAAAATTTA
Organism: uncultured Bacteroidales bacterium; assembly: GCA_964552835.1. Classification (GTDB taxonomy): domain Bacteria; phylum Bacteroidota; class Bacteroidia; order Bacteroidales; family CAYFUP01; genus CAZKIR01. The sequence goes on along the minus strand of CAZKIR010000191.1, from coordinate 990 downwards.
ATTGATAAAGATGCCTTGCAGGCCTTTCGGGATCAAGCATTGAACCCGGAACACCCGGTAACCCGTGGCACTGCCCAAAACCCTGATGTTTTCTTCCAGGCCCGTGAAGCTTGCAACAAGTTCTACGAACCGGTAGCCGATATCGTGGAAAGTTATATGCAGGAAATTTCCAAGCTAACCGGAAGGGAATACCACCCCTTTACCTATTATGGCGCGAAAGATGCCGGGCACGTTATCGTGGCAATGGCCTCAGTTACTGAAACCATCAAGGAAACGGTAGATTACCTGCTGGATAAGGGTGAAAAAGTTGGATTGATTACTTGTCACTTGTACCGACCTTTCTCGGCCAAGTATTTCTTTAACGTATTGCCCGATAGCGTCAAAAGGATTGCTGTTTTGGACCGCACCAAAGAACCCGGTGCAACGGGAGAGCCCCTGTACCTTGACGTGCGCGACTTGTTTTATGAAAAAGAAAACAAGCCCCTTATCGTGGGCGGCCGCTATGGTTTGAGCTCGAAAGATACCACCCCTGCCCAGGTTGTTAGCGTGTACGAAAACTTGAAGTTGCCCGAGCCCAAGAATCATTTTACCGTTGGTATTGTTGATGATGTTACCTTTACTTCTTTGCCTATGAAAGAAGAAATAAGCGTGGCACACGAGGGCACCTTCGAGGGTAAATTCTATGGACTTGGCTCTGATGGTACCGTGGGTGCCAATAAGAATTCGATAAAAATTATCGGGGATACTACTGATAAATTTGCCCAAGGGTATTTTGCTTATGATTCAAAGAAATCTGGCGGGATTACCATTTCGCACCTGCGGTTCGGCGATACCCCCATACGTGCTACCTATTTTGTAAATAACCCAGATTTCGTGGCGTGCCACGTGCCAGCTTACTTGAACAAGTATGATATGCTGGACGGGATTAAAAATGGCGGTACCTTCTTGCTGAACAGTATTTGGGATGCTGAAGAAACCAAAAACCGCTTG
>CAZKIR010000190.1:1179-7546 GCA_964552835.1 uncultured Bacteroidales bacterium | reverse complement strand
CTATTTTTCGTACCCATGCCATCACGTTGGCCGGTGGGCGCTTGTTTTCCAATTCCCCAGCCATGAATTGCATGTACGGGTGAATATGGGAAAAGAAATGATAATAGCCCTCGCATAAGTGGTTCAAGCCATACTCGCCCTCAGGCGTAGTGGCCACCCGATTTTTGGGGCACCCGCCATGGCACGCGAAACGATAATCGCACCCGAGGCATTGCCTGGGAAGGCCTTTTAATTTTTTCTCGCCAAATTTTAGTTGTTTGTCAGATTTCACCATCCCGAGCAAGGAGGCATCCATCACGTTGCCCATGAAATCTTCCGGGTACACGAAGTGATCGCATGAATAGATATCGCCATTATGCTCTACTACCAGGTTATCGCCACAGGTTTCGGCAAAAACACAAAGACCTGGCATCTCCCCTACCCAGTTTGCCAGGGCCACGTCAAAATGTTGCACGAATACTTTCCCGACATCATGCCGTACCCATTCATCAAATATAGTGGTAAGAAACTCGCCAAATTTTTTTGATGGCACCGACCAATCAGACAACTTTGCCCCTCCCCTGAAATCTGGTGACACCAATTCTAACGGGCTCTCCTCTTGCTCGTCCACGATCCGTTCAACAATCGGGATAAACTGGATAAAACCACTGCCAATATCCCGCAAAAACCGGTACACCTCCAGGGGATAATCCACGTTGTAATCGTTTACCACGGACAAGGTATTGAACTCGACTTTAAACTTTTTCAATAATTCAACCCCTTTCATCACTTGATCAAAAGAGGGTGCCCCGGCCTTGTTCTTCCGGTAACGATCATGCAGATCCCTGGGGCCGTCAATAGAAATCCCGACCAGGATATTATGCCGGATAAAAAAGCGGCACCAATCTTCATTCAACAAGGTACCGTTGGTCTGAAAAACATTTTCGATACGCTTCTTACCCGCGTATTTTTTCTGGTATTCAAAGGCCTTCTCGTAATACGCTATCCCGTTCAAGCTAGGTTCGCCCCCCTGCCAAACAAAGGTTACAACAGGCACCTGTTGGGCTTCAATATATTGTTTAATAAAAACCTCGAGCACGTTATCGGGCATCTTGTAGTTGTCCCGGTCGGCGTACAAATTTTCTTTTTCCAGGTAATAACAATACGTGCAATTCAAGTTGCATACCGGCCCGATAGGTTTTACCATTACTTGGAAAGCGACTGGTTTTCCATAAAATAAATCCATACATTTATCCCTTTTCAATTAAATTTCAAAAGTAATAATTTTTAAACATTCCTTAACGGGATGAGATGCCCCCGTGAACAGCAAGAAAAAAACCATGCCATGTTTTTCTTTACGTATTTTTTACGTTTAGTTTGTTATTGTTGGTTTTCTTTTTATCTTTACACAAAAAAATTCATGCTCGTTCAATACAATCCACATATTTCTGTCGACTGCGTAATTTTTGGTTTTGACCAGGACGAGCTAAAAATATTGCTTATTCGCCCAAATGGCCCGGAAAAAGATCCTTTTCAAGATAAAATGAAGCTTCCCGGTAGTTTAATCATCCGTTTCGAGGAACTAAACCAGTCTGCACATAGGGTTTTGGAAGAGCTCACGGGCTTAAAAGATATATTCCTCAAGCAATTTGGCGTGTTTGACAAACCGGATCGGCTAGCCGATAAAAACGATTTGGAATGGCTCAAAAAACAATCCCACCTGGAGATAAAACGGGTTATTACCATTGCTTATTATTCGCTTATCCAGTTAGATCAAAGCCGAAAAACAACCTTGTCCAAGGAACACCAGGCCACCTGGTATAGTTTAGATCAACTACCAAGCTTAATGTTCGACCACCACCTGATCTTGCAGGAAGCCTTGAAAAACCTGCAGAACGAGATATCCACGGAACCGCTGGCTTTTGAATTATTGCCAGGGAAATTCACCTTAAACCAATTACAAAACCTATACGAAGCTATACTCGGGATAAAAATTGACAACCGGAATTTTAGAAAAAAAATAAACCGGTTAAAATACATAGAAGCTTTAAACGAGTGGCAAAGTGGCGTGCCCCATAAACCAGCCCAATTTTTCACTTATAATGAAAAGGAATTCTCGAAATTCAAGAAAAAAAACGCGTTAATCATCATTTAAAACCAAACCATCATGTACTTAATAGGATTCGACATAGGCAGTTCATCTGTAAAAGTAAACCTGATAGAAGCAAAAACGGGAAAATCCGTGGCAACTGATTTTCAACCCGGGCAAGAAATGAAAATGACCGCCCACCAATCCGGCTGGGCCGAGCAAGAACCCGACGCCTGGTGGCAACATATGAAAGTGGCCTTACAAAACGTGCTAAAGAGTGCTGACGTGCCCCCGGCCAAAATCAAAGCCATCGGGATTTCATACCAGATGCACGGCCTGGTAGCCGTTGATAAAAACATGCAAGTAATCAGGCCTTCGATTATATGGTGCGATAGCCGGGCCGTTGAAATAGGGGCCCAGGCATTTGAAGAAATGGGCAGTGAAAAATGCTTAAGTTGCCTGTTAAACTCACCCGGGAATTTTACCGCCTCCAAGTTAAAATGGGTAAAAGAAAACGAACCGGAAAAATTCGAACAAATTGACAAGATTATGCTACCCGGGGATTACATTGCCGCCCGCTTGACCGGTGAAATAAACACGACCATCCCTGGCCTCTCGGAGGGTATATTTTGGGATTTCAAGAACAATGCCCTCGCGGGTTTTCTTATGAAGCATTATGGTTTTGACATTTCCATGATTCCTGAAATCGTCCCAACCTTTTCCGAGCAAGGGACATTATCCAGGAAAGCAGCCGAAGAACTAGGGTTGGAAACAGGCACACCGGTGGCCTACCGGGCAGGCGACCAGCCCAATAACGCCTTCTCGTTGAACGTGCTAAACCCCGGCGAAATCGCGGCCACTGCAGGTACATCCGGCGTGGTGTACGGGGTAAGCGACAAAGTGAATTATGATCCCGGATCACGGGTAAACACCTTTGCCCACGTGAACCATGGCAAAGAAGGCACCCGCCTGGGCGTTTTGCTCTGCGTGAACGGCACGGGCATATTAAATTCCTGGATCAAGAAAAACATTGCCCCCGGCATAGATTATCCCGGGATGAACGAGCTGGCCGCCAAGTCGCCCATTGGCTCCCACGAATTGGCAATCATGCCATTTGGCAACGGGGCCGAGAGGGTATTGAAAAATCAAAACACCGGGGCTTCTTTCCACAACCTGAATTTTAACATCCATTCTCGTGAAGATGTTTTAAGGGCTGCCCAGGAAGGCATTGTTTTCTCTCTTAAATATGGTATGGACATCATGCAGGCCACGGGAATAAAAACAAATATTATCAGGGCCGGGAAAGCTAACATGTTCCTAAGCCCAATATTCCGCGACACCCTGGCCGGGGCTACCGGGGCCACCATCGAACTTTACGACACCGACGGCTCGAAAGGGGCAGCCCTGGGCGCTGGCGTGGGCGCTGGCATTTACAAGGATTTCAAGGAAGCTTTTGGTACCCTTGAAAAAACTGATACCATCGAACCAGATGGCAAAAAAATAGCAGAATACCAAAACGCTTATCAAAATTGGAAAAAAATACTTGACAATTATACTCATTAAAACAACCACTACTATGAAAACAAGAAGCCTGTTTATTATCATGATGATTGCCACCTTTCTCCTCACGGGATGTGGCGATAAAAAACAAGAACAAACAAATCAAAAATTGGCCCCGGACAAGACGGGTACCTTTTGGGATTATACCCTTCCTTTAGATGAAAGGGTAGCAGACTTAGTTTCCAAACTTAGCGTGGAAGAAAAAATTGGGCAAATGAAATACAACAGCCCGGCCATTGAAAGGTTAGACATACCTGCCTATAACTGGTGGAATGAAGCCCTTCACGGGGTAGCCCGTTTTGGAAGGGCCACGGTATTTCCCCAACCCATTGGAATGGCCGCCACTTTTGACGAAGACTTGATTTACCGTGTTTCGTCGGCCATTAGCGACGAGGCCAGGGCCAAATTTAACGCCGCCGTCGAATTGAACAACCTTACCCAGTATAGCGGACTGACCTTTTGGTCACCCAACGTGAACATTTTTCGGGATCCGCGCTGGGGCCGTGGCATGGAAACCTGGGGCGAGGACCCTTACTTAACCGGTAAACTGGCAGGGGCATTCGTGCGTGGCATGCAAGGCGATCACCCCAAGTACCTGAAAACCGCTTCTTGTGCCAAGCACTACGTGGTGCATTCAGGTCCCGAGGGCGATCGGCACCATTTTAATGCCAAACCGCCCGTGAAAGACTTTCATGAAACCTACCTACCCGCTTTCAAAAGCCTGGTTATCGATAGCAAGGTAGAATCTGTAATGTGCGCTTACAACCGCACCTACGACAAACCATGTTGTGGCAGCGAGTACCTCCTGACCGACATCTTGCGGGAAGAATGGGGATTTGAAGGCCATATCATGTCAGACTGCTGGGGAATTAACGACTTTCATCGTCATCATAAAGCTACGAAAAACCAGGCCGAATCAGCTGCCCTGGCCATACAAAGCGGGGTAAACCTGAATTGTGGCACTGCCTTCGAAAGCCTACATGAAGCTTACAAGCAAGGCCTCGTGAGCGAGGAAGAAATAGACCAACGGCTCTCGACCCTGTTAAAAACCCGCTTTAAATTAGGACTGTTCGATCCGCCAGGTATGGTACCTTACAACAATATTTCAAAAGATATAGTAAACAGCCCCGAACATAAGGCTATTGCAAGGGAAGCTGCCCAAAAATCCATCGTGTTGTTAAAAAACAAAGACAAGGTGTTGCCCCTGTCAAAAAACGTGAAAAGACTTTTCGTGATAGGCCCCAACGCGGCCAACGTGGACGCCCTGCTGGGAAATTACCACGGCGTGAGCCCCGATTTAAACACCATTCTCGAGGGCATCTCGGCCAAAGTTAACCTGGGCACCCGCATGGAATACAGGCATGGCTTCCTGCTTGACAGGGAAAACGTCAACAAGATAGGTTGGGCACTTAGCGAGGCCCGGGAAGCGGATGTAACCATCGTGGTCATGGGCTTGAACACCCTGTTGGAAGGTGAAGAAGGTGAAGCCATAGCTTCTCCCTTTAAAAGCGACCGGGAAGATATCCAGTTGCCCGGGAAACAAGTTGAATACCTGAAACAAATTAAAGAAAACAACGACAAACCCGTGATTGTAGTTTTAACAGGAGGGAGCCCCCTGGCCATTCCCGAGGTACATGAACATGCCGATGCCGTGCTGTTCGCGTGGTACCCGGGACAAGAAGGGGGAAACGCCGTGGCCGATGTTTTGTTTGGCGACGTGAGCCCCTCGGGCAAGCTTCCGCTAACCTTTCCTTACTCGGTTGATCAATTACCACCTTACGACGAGTATAGCATGGAAGGGCGTACTTACAAGTACATGGAAGAAAAGCCCCTTTATCCCTTTGGCTTCGGCTTAAGCTATGCCAATTTTGAATACACTGCGATGGATGCCGGTGGCACAAAACATGCTTTGAAAGATAGCGTTGAAGTGAAAGTAAAAATTAAGAACACCGGGCAAACCGATGGCGAAGAAGTGGTACAGCTTTACCTGAGCGATAAAGAAGCATCCTTCAGGGTACCCAGGTACGATCTAAAGCGCTTTCAACGGGTATCTTTGAAAGCCGGGGAAGAAAATGAAATCCGTTTCAAGCTGGCAGCAAAAGATTTCTACGCGATTAATGATGAAGGAGAAGAAGTATTGGAACCCGGGAATTTTGTCCTTACCGTGGGCGGTTCATCGCCAGGAAGCCGGAGCAGGGAACTGGGGGCACCGGAACCAATCACGGCCGGGATCATGATAGAATAAAAAAAAACTGCCTACTAACTATGAAAATACCATTATGAAGAAACAAAAATTATTGCTTTTATCCCTCTCGGCCATGGGGTTATTTCTCATGTCCTGCCAAGAAAAACAATCGATAGGGAGTTATGAAGAACTCCAAGAGGAAGTCGTGTCCGGGTGGAACACGTGGGATGCCACCAGTGCCATGACCCACGTGCACTTGCCCCAGGGTTTCGCGTTCATTTTTCAAGTACAGGATACCCTCACGGGCGAATCCATCGAGCACATGTTCCCGGTAAACCGCTGGGGAAAAGAAGAACTCATCCCCATTGCCCATACACCAAGGGGCGAGTACACGGAATTTGACATGACATGGTTAAATTTCGGGTTTAATTTCTCGACCATGTCCGACGGGGAATCTTTTCACGCCAAGTTAACTGCCATGGAAGGTTATGAAAACCCCGGTATATTGAAAATCAAATACCGGTTCATATATGGCGGGAACGGTAAAATCGAAA